>DATNKQ010000134.1:0-5165 GCA_035603315.1 Thermoanaerobaculia bacterium | reverse complement strand
TCCTCCATCTCGCCGTCTGGTGGAGCGCCGTGCTCGCCTTCTACTCAGTGGTCCGCATGACCCTGGGACGCCGGGTGGCGCTCCTCTCGGCGCTCGCTTTCGGCTGCCACCCCTTCCTCCTGCCGGCGGTGGGCACCGATTACGTCGACGGCTTCGGGATCGCCTACTTCCTCCTCGCCCTCCTGGCCCTGACGCGGGCCGCGCTGGCGCCCGGCAGGTGGGGCTGGCTGGTCCTAGCCGGAGCGATGACTACCGCGCTGGTCACCGCCAACCTCGCCTACGCCCTCTATCTCCCCTTCCTCGCCGCGCATTTCTTCGTCGTCTGGACCGAAGGGGAGCCGGGCACCAGCGCGCCGCCGCTCGCCGCCACGGTGCTCCCCTTCGCCGCCGGCGCCCTCGGCCTCTTCTTCGCTTTCGGCGCGACGAGCTGGGCCGGCGGCGGCTATTTCCTCTACCTCCTGCCCTCGACCGCTTTCCTCTCCAACTTCATCTCTCTGCCGAGCGTCTTTCCCAAACCGATGGCGACGTGGATCGGCGGCGCGACCTGGCTGGTCTTTCCAGCTCTCGTCCTCCTCGGCGGCATGGTGCTCGTGGCGCGGGCGCGGGCGGGACGCCTGGCGGCGCCGGCGGCGATCCCGGAGGGAGCGCTGGGAGCCAGCCGCCGTTTCCTCCTCTTTTCGCAGCTCCAGCTCGTCGCTTTCGCCGCCGTGATGCTGGTCTGCCAACTGGGCTCCCACAGCCCATTTCTGCAGTACTTCTTCTACGCCAGCCTGCTCCTCCCCGGCGCCTTCCTGGCCTTCGCCGGCCAGCTCGCGCGGCTGGTCGCCAGTCTGGAGAACCGCGCCTACCTCACCCTCGTCGCCGGAGTCCTCCTCTGCCTGGCGATCCCTTTCACTTTTCGCTTAGCTCCGGAGCGCCTCGCTTCCGTCACCTCCGCCTACGTCCTGCTGCCGCTCGCCGCCGGGATGGGAATGGTGGCGGTGATCTCCCTGGGAAGAGCCAGCCTGCGCGCCGGGCTCGTCTTGTTCCTTTCCCTGGGCCTCTCCCAGCTCCTGGCGTGGAGCTCGAGCCATATCGACCGCGACTTCGAAATCTATAGCCGTGACCGCGCCGGGCTCTTCCTGCAGATCGACCGCTCAGTGACGGCGCTCGAGAGGATCGCGCCCTCGGCCGACTTCTATTTCTGGTTCGATGCCATGGAACGGGACGGCCTGCTCTTCGATTCCCTCTCGGCGACCTACCTCGTCTGTCCTCGCCTCTTCGGTATGAGCTTCCCACGGATCCTGACCTGCAAGGCGTGCGATGACCGCGACCTCGCGCCGGGGATGAAGCTCGCCGTCCTGTCGACCCGGCCGCAGGCCTTCGGGGAAGCGGTGGCCGCCCTTCGAGGGATCGGTCTCGACGGCCGGCTGGTGGGCCACGAGGAGATCCGGGGACCCGCCCCGACCTTTGACATCACCGTGATCGAAATCGAGTAAGGTTTCGCAGCCCATGACCGCGCCCATCCCCTTCAACCGCCCGTCGCTGGCCGGCAACGAGCTCGCCTACCTGCGCGACGCCGTGGACCGCGGACATCTGTCGGGAGACGGCTTCTACACCCGCCGGTGCAGCGCCCTCCTGGAGGAGATCCTGGGCGCGGCGCGCGTCCTCCTCACCACCTCCTGCACCCATGCCCTGGACATGGCGGCGCTGCTTCTCGACATCGCGCCGGGCGACGAGGTGATCGTCCCCTCGTTCACCTTCGTCTCCTCGATCAACGCCTTCGCCCTGCGCGGCGCCCGGCCGGTCTTCGTCGACATCCGGGCCGACACCCTGAACCTCGACGAAGTTCAGATCGCCGCCAAGGTGACCGCCCGCACCCGCGCCATCGTGCCCGTCCACTACGCCGGGGTCGGCTGCGCCATGGAGCGCATCGGCGAGATCGCCGCCGCCGCCGGCGCCGCCGTCGTCGAGGACAACGCCCACGGCCTCTTCGGGTCCTATCGCGGCCGCGCCCTGGGGACCTTCGGAGCGCTTTCCACCCTCAGCTTCCACGAGACCAAGAACATCACCTGCGGCGAGGGAGGGGCGCTCGTCGTCAACGACCCCGCGCTCGTCGAACGGGCGGAGATCGTGCGTGAGAAAGGGACCAACCGGAGCCGCTTCTTCCGCGGCGAGATCGACCGCTACACCTGGGTCGACCTGGGGTCGAGCTACCTCCCCTCCGACCTCCTCGCCGCCTTCCTCTGCGCGCAGCTCGAGACCAGGGACGAGATCCAAGACCGGCGCGGGCGCATCTGGCGGCGCTACGAGGAGGAGCTCGGCGACTGGGCGGCCGGCCGCGGCATCCGCCTGCCGGTGGTGCCGGAGGAGTGCCGCCAGCCCTACCACCTCTTCTACCTCCTCCTGCCGTCGCTCGCCGAGCGGCAGGCGCTCATCGAGCACCTGAAGGGCGAGGGCATCCACACCGTTTTCCACTACCAGCCGCTGCACCTCTCGGAGATGGGGATTCGCTTCGGTGGAAGGCAGGGGGATTGCCCAGTCACCGAGAGCGTCAGCGACCGGCTGCTGCGCCTGCCATGCTTCAGCGGCCTTTCCGCCGACGACCAGGGGCGGGTGATCGCCGCCGTCCGGGCGCATTGAACGGCGGGCGTCCGCTCGAACCCAGCTCCAGACCCATGACCCAGATCGACAGCGGTCTCCGCTCGGTGCTCTCGCTGCCCGCGGCGTACCGGCTCTTCACCCGCCTGGTAGGGGCTCGCAGCGCCCGCACGGAGATCGTGCGCCGCTACCTGCGGCCCCGCGCCGGCGACCGCGTCGTCGACATCGGCTGCGGGCCGGGGGACCTGATCGATTTCCTGCCCGGCTGCGAGTACCTGGGCTTCGACGCCAGCGCGGAGTACATCGCCTTCGCCCGGGCTCGGCATGGAGACCGCGGGCGATTCCTGACGCTCAAGGTGGGAGAGGCGGCCGCCCTCCCCGTGGGGAGCTTCGACCTCGCCGTCGCCTACGGCGTCCTGCACCATCTGGACGACCCCGAGGCCGACCTCCTGTTCGCCGAGGCCCGCGCCCTCTTGGCGCCCGGCGGCCGGCTGGTCACCGTCGACGGCGGCTGGGCCGAGGATCAGGGGAGGCTGGCGCGCTTCATGGTCTCCCGCGATCGCGGGCAGTCGATCCGCACCGCGGAGAGGTTGCGGGAGATCGCCGCGCGTCACTTCGGCGCCGTCGAGGCACACATCCGCCACGACCTCCTGCGCCTCCCCTACACCCACCTGGTCCTCGAGTGCTCCGGGTAGGCTGGAGGCGCTCTACGCGGGCAATCCCACCGTCACCTTGAGGTCGGCGGGGTGGAGGTGTTCCCGTGCGGCGGCCTCGACGGTCGCCTGGTCGAGGGCGTTCAAGTTGGCGCGGCGCCACTCGGGGTCGTCGACAGGCAGGCCGTAGTGCTCGGCATCGGCCAGCAGGTCGGCCCACTGGCGGGCAGTCTCGCGCCGGAAGGGCTCGCGGCCGAGGAGGTAGGCGCGGGCCTCCTCGAGCTCGGCGGGCTCGATGCCGTCCGCGACCAGGCGGGCGATCTCCTCGACGACCCCCTTCTCGGCCTGGTCGACGGTCGCCGGCGAGGTGCCCACGTAGGCCACCAGCCGCCCGGGGTCGATGCCGGCGCCGGAGACCGTCTGCGCATGGGCGCTGTAGGCCAGCCCCTCCTGCTCGCGGATGCGGTTGGGGATGCGGCCGGTCAGGCCGGCGCCCGACCCCAGGATCACCGCCAGCACCTCGAGGGCGGTGAAGTCGGGGTGGCGGCGCGGCACCGTCAGGTGGCCGATGTAGAGGTGGGCCTGATCGAGGGCATCGGTGGCGACGGTGAGCCGCCCCTCCGGCAGGCCGGCGGGCGCCGGCGGCTCGGGTGGCGGCGGCCCCGGAGGCGGCAGATCGGTGAAGAGCTCGCGCACTCGCGCCTCCACGGCCGCCTCGTCGATCATCCCCGCGACGCTCACCAGCACCCCCTGCGAGAGGGCGCGGCGGTGGAAGGACTCGCAGTCGGCGGCGGTCAGGCGGAGGAGGCTGTCGGCGTCGCCCTGGATCGGCCGGGAGCGCGGATGCGGGGCGTAGAGCTGGCGCAGGAACTCCCACGAGGTCTTCACTTCGGGCTGGTCGGCCAGGCTCTCCAGCTCGGCCGCCGCCTGGCGGGCGAGCCAGGCGCAGCGGTCCTCGGGGAAAGCCGGCTCGCGCATCAGCTCCGCAGTCCACTCGAGGGCCAGCTCCCAATCCGGCGCCAGGGCGTCCACCGCCACGCCGTGGCATTCGAAGCTGCCGGAGCTCGAGAGGATCATCCCCCGGTCCTCGGCCTCGTCGGCGATCCGCCGCCAGTCGCGGCGGCGGCTGCCCTCGGTCAGCATGCGGCCGGTCAGCAGGGCCTGGCCCGGCAGCTCCTCCACCCGCGCCCCCGCCCGCACCCAGGCGCGGACGGCGGCCACCGGCGCTCCCGCCACCCGGCGGACGCGCACCGCGAGCTGGGGCGGCGTGGCGCTCATGGAGGCGTCAGCTCCCTCAACGCCGCCACCGCCGCCACGGCGGCGTCCACCTCGTCGCGGGTGTTGTAGTAGTGGGGTGAGAGGCGGACGACAGAGCCTTCCGCCGGCGCCGAGGCGTTGGTGTTGATCCCCTGCCGCCGCAGGCGCAGGACCACCTCCTCCGCCTGCCAGCCGGCGACGGCGAAAGTGACGATGGCGCATAGCCGCCGGCCGCGGTCGGTGATCCGGACTCCGGGCAGGGCGGCCAGGCGCTCGCGCGCGTAGGCCGCCAGCTCGCCGGCCCGTGCGCCGCCGCGCTCGACCCCGACCTCGCGGGCGTAGCGCGCCGCCTCCCCCATGCCCAGCACCAGCGCGTAGGCGAACTCCCAGTTCTCGAAACGGCGGGCGCCGGGGGCGAGCTCGAAGGCGCCGGC
This sequence comes from Thermoanaerobaculia bacterium, assembly GCA_035603315.1. Taxonomy (GTDB): domain Bacteria; phylum Acidobacteriota; class Thermoanaerobaculia; order Multivoradales; family UBA5704; genus DATNKQ01. The sequence continues at coordinate 241 of DATNKQ010000134.1, read as the reverse complement.
GCCCGCCAGGCTGGCGCCCCGCATGTCGAGAGCAAGCGGGTAGACCCCGCGGTCGAGGGCGCGGTCGGAGACGTAGAGGAAGCCGATCCCGCGCGGGCCGCGGAGGAACTTGCGGGCGGTGGCGGCGAGGAAGTCGCAGCGCAGCCGGCCGACGTCGACGGGGATCTGGCCCAGGGCCTGGCAGGCGTCGACCAGGTAGGGGACGCCGAGCGCCTCGCAGACCTCCCCCACCTCCTCGACC
>DATNKQ010000115.1:0-8531 GCA_035603315.1 Thermoanaerobaculia bacterium | reverse complement strand
GCCCAGGCGGATCTCCTGGCGGATCACCCAGGGCGCTTCCGGCGACGGTCGCGACAGCACGGCGAGGCGCTCGACACGGATGGACTCTCCGCAGCCGGCGTCACGGAAGCGTTCCGCGAGTGCCTGGCCGACCTCGTCCCGGCGCTCCTCCGGAACCCGCGTGAGGAGCGTGAAATGGGGCCGGAAGCGGCCGAGGATGTAGGGGGCGCGGTAGCGCCACAACATCAGGTGGGCGCGCTTCAAGTCGGCGTCGCGCCCGAGGCCGACCCGGCCCAGGGTGTAGTTCGACGCCGCGGCGCGGCGGTAGACCCGCTGGACGAGCTCATGGTGCAGCAGCTCGAGGTGGCCGGTCGAGTCCTCCGGCAGGAGGGCGAAGGCGCCCGGCTGCGGAAACCCCGGGTGGATCTGGAGCTTCGTGAGCTCGAAGGGTTTGATCTCCGCGCACAGGTACTCCACCTCCGCCACGGCCTGCCGGACCTCCTCCTCGTTGAGGAAGTAGAGCGAGTCGCAGACCGTGAGGTGAAAGCCGAAATCGCCGGCCTCGCCGACCATCTCGGGCCAGGGGGAGGGGGCGCTCTTGTGGCCGTGGACGTCGTAGCCCAGGACCTCGCTGCCGAAGCGGTAGAGGCCGGAGTCCTCCGGCGGGACGAAGAAGAGGGCGAAGGGGACGAGGTTGGCAGCGAACGAGTCTTCTGGGGCCGTCGCCTTGCGCACCGCAAAGGCGGTCTCGGCGTCGACGGCCGCCGCTTTGACCAGCCGCGCGTGGTGGTCGAGGAACTCGATCCATCCGCGGTCGCCCGCCTCGTCGCGGGAGAGCCGGAGGACGGGGCTGAAGTTGCCCAGGGTCGCATAGGCGTAGGGGTAGAGGAAGTACTCGCGGTCGACGATCAAGAGCGCGAAGGTCGGATAGTTGGCGAACAGCCGGATGCTGATCGACGCCGGTCGGCCGAGGTCCCGCCAGTGCTTGAGGAGGCTTTCCAGGCGATAGAGGAGGCCGCTCCGGCCCACCGGCGGCTTGACGGTCCCCAACTCCTCCTCCACCAGGCGGGCCTCGACGGCGGGGCTCTGGGGATCGGCGAGGAGGATCTCCACCTGGCAATCGCCGCGGGCGGCGCGCTCGAAGAGCTCCCAGCGGAGGGGGTCCCGCTGCAGGAGATTGAGGCCAGTGCCGATGAGGGTGACGCGCTGCGCGCGCTCGAGGAGCGGTGTGACGGCGGCGGGAAACTCATGGCTGTCGCTGCGGTCGAAGAGCCGCGGCAGCGCTCGGGGTCCGCCCCGGCGCGGGGACGCCGGGCGGCGGGCGGGCGGCCGCTCCTCCGACTCCAGATGGCGCAAGGCCGCGACGACCTGGGTCGCCAGCGGATCGGGGCGATCGAAGAAGGCGATGACGCGCTCGCGGCGGATGCGGGCGCGAAACTCGAGCTGGCGCCGCCATTTCTCGTCGGGCTCGCGCAGCGAAGGCGGGATCTGGAGGTGGTCGGAAGCCAGAAAGAGGAGCCGCGGGAGCCCGGCCTCGACGGCCGCCTCGTACTCCCGCTCGGTGAACGAGGTCTCGCGGTCCGGCGGAGAGTCTCCGTAGAGGTGGCCGATGAGGCCCACGAAGACCTGGCACTCGCTCACCCGCCGGCGGCAGAACTCGTCGGCCTCCCCATCGCGGGCGCCGAAATCCTCCATGCCGATGCACTTGAACTCGTCGAGGAGATCGATCGCCGCGCGCACGGCCGCCCGGTACGGGCCGAGATCCTTGGCCGTGGAGCTGAGGAATACTTTCCTTAGGCCGGAGCGCTTTCTCGGCGGCACGAACACCTCCCGCGGAGCTGTACGGGTCGCCCTTCAGCCTACCAGAACCTCCTAAACCGATCCCAGAGGCCGCGGTCCCGGGCTCCGCTCAGTTCTCGAGCGCCAGCGGCGCGAGGCCGGCCTGCTGGAGGTCCGCGTTGAGCGCCGCTACCTCCTTCCCCCGCAGGTCGTCCCAGCGCGCGAGGAGGCCCGCGAGGCTGCGCTCCAGGTCGGCGAACCCGGACTGGGCCTGGCTGGTGGGCGGCAGGTCGGCTCCCTCGACGACCTCCAGCAGGCGCGCCAGCTCGCCGTTGAGGCGACCGAGGCCGGCGCTGTCGGGACCTTCGGGTCTCGCTCCGGCGCCGCCGGCCGCGCCCTCGGCCAGCGCCTGGGCCTTGCCTTCGGCGGCCGCGATCGCCGGCGCCAGCGCGCCCTCCCGCGCCTTGGGCGGCAGGTTCTTGAGGCCTTCGCGGAGCGCCCGCACCTGCCTCAGGGCGGTGAAGTCCTGGTAGAGGGAGCGGACGATGGCGCTCGCCAGGTTGAGCTGCTGCTCCAGGCCCGAAGGGAGGGTCTTGACCCGCGGGTCCATCTTGACCGTGAGGGTCTGCGTGAGGGTGCGGCCGCCGGCCGTCAGGCGCACCTGATACTGCCCGGGCAGCACCAGCGGCCCCTGCGGCACCCGCGGAGTGTCGTGGACGACGGCGGAGATCGGAAACTCGTGCTCCAGGGCGGCCGGCTGGGGGTAGCGGAGATCCCAGACGAAGCGGTGCATGCCCGCCTCCCCGGAGAGGACCTGCGGCGGCCGGATCCAGTAGGCGGGGATCGGTACCTCCCGCGGGTCGACCGCTTCCGGCCGGTCGCTGCTGGCGAAGCGCCGCACCAGGTGGCCTCCCGAGTCGAAGACCTCGAGCGTCACCGCGCCGGCGGCCGGTCCGCGCAGGAGGTAGTCGAGGACGGCGCCGTCCGGCGGGTTCTGCCCCGCCGGCTCCTCGGGAGGCAGCGGGGTGTCGGTGTTGAGGTCGCGCCGCAGCCGGTAGGCGGCCGCGGGCCGGAAGAGGGTGGCCTCGGCCGCCACGGTCGGCGGGTCGAGCTGGCGCAGCGCGGTGACGTCGTCGAGGATCCAGAACGACCGCCCGTGGGTGCCGACCACCAGGTCGTCGCCGTGCACCACGAGGTCGCGCACCGAGGTCGCCGGCAGGTTCAATCGCAGCGACTGCCAGTCGTCGCCGTCGTTCCAGGAGACGTAGACGCCGCGCTCCGTCCCGGCGTAGAGCAGGCCGCGCCGCTGGGGGTCCTCGCGTACGGCGTTGACGACCTCGTTGGCAGGGATGCCGCGGGTGATCTCCGACCAGGTGGCGCCGGAGTCGTGGGTGCGGTAGACGTGGGGCCGCAGGTCGTCCAGGCGGAAGCGGTTGACGGCGGCGTAAGCCGTGCCGCCATCGAAGTGCGAGGCTTCGAGGAGCGACACCTTGCTCCACGGCGTCAGCGCCGGCGGCGTCACGTTCTGCCAGTGCTTGCCCGCGTCTCTGGTGAGGTGGATGAGGCCGTCGTCCGTGCCGGCCCACACGATATTGACGTCCTGGAAGGACGGGGCGACGGTGTAGATGACGCCGCGGTGGGCGCCGTGCTGGGGGTCGTTGGCGGCGAAGGCGCCGAGGACGGCCGGCACCTCCGGCTTCTCGCGCGTCAAGTCGGGGCTGATCGTCTGCCAGCTGTTGCCGCCGTCCGAGGTCTTGAACAGCACGCTGGCGCCGAAGTAGAGGATGTGGGGATCGACCCGCGAGAAGACGAGCGGCAGCGTGCGCACGTAGCGGAGCTTCCCCGACCGCACCGCCTCGGGCGCCACCTCCTGGACCTGGCCCGTCGACCAGTCGAAGCGCTCCACCTTGCCGCCGTAGACGAGGTTGGGATGGAGCGGGTCGGGGGCGACGTAGCCGTACTCCTCCGCCCCCACCGGGTGCCAGTCGCGGAAGGTGATCTCGCCGTCGTTGCCGCGGCTGGCCACGCCGGCCGAGCCGCTCTCCTGCTGGCCGCCATAGACCCAGTAGGGGAACCGGTCGTCGGTCGCCACGTGGTAGAACTGCGCCGTCGGCTGGTTGTACCAGGAGCTCCAGGTGCGGCCGCCGTCGACGGAAAGGGTCGCCCCCTGGTCGCTGCCCAGGAGCAGCACCTGCGGGTTGCCGGGATCGATCCAGATGCGGTGGTAGTCGTCGCCGCCCGGCGCGCCCTTGATGGCGGTGAAACTCTGGCCGCCGTCGGTCGAGCGATAGGTCGAGGTGTTGCAGACGTAGACGACGTCGGGGTCGACGGGATCGACCTTCACCTCTGCGAAGTCGCCGCCGCGTCCCCAGATCCGCTCCTCCGCGTTGACCCGCTTCCAGGTGGCCCCCGCGTCGTCCGAGCGGTAGAGCCCGCCGTGCTGGGGATCGGCGTCGACCTGCGCGTAGACGCGCGCCCCACGGCTCGGCGCGACGCCCAAGCCGATCCGCCCCAGGCCCATGGCGGCCGTCGGCAGCCCGCCGGCGAGCTGCTTCCAGGTCGTGCCGCCGTCGGTCGACTTGTAGAGGCCGCTGCTGGCGACCTGGAACGAGGCACCGATCTCCCACGGCGCCTGCCGCGCCGCCCACAGGTCGGCGTAGATCGTCCGCAGGTCGGCGGGGTCGAAGGCGAGATCGGCGGCGCCGGTGTCGTCGTCGCGGTAGAGCACCTTCTCCCAGCTCTGGCCGCCGTCGGTCGAGCGGAAGACGCCGCGCTCGGGGTTGGCGCCGTAGGGGTGCCCGAGAACGGCCGCGAAGACCCGGTTGGGATCGTGGGGGTCGACCAGCAGGGCGGGGATCTGCTGGCCGTCGCGGAGCCCGAGGTGCTGCCAGGTCTCGCCGCCGTCGGTCGACTTGTAGATCCCGTCGCCCACCGAGAGATCGGGCCGCTGCAGCCCCTCGCCGCTGCCGACGTAGATGACCTTGGGGTCGGAGGACGCCACGGCGATGGCGCCGATCGACTGCGTGCCCTGGCCGTCGAAGATCGGCGTCCATACCCGGCCGGCGTCGACGGTCTTCCAGACGCCGCCGTTGTTGACGCCGATGTAGAAGAGGTTGGGCTGGCCCGGCACGCCCACCGCCGCCACCGTCCGGCCGCCGCGGAAAGGTCCGATCAAGCGCCAGTGGAGGTGGGAGAGGAGACTGGGATCGAAGGGCTGAGCGGCCAGGGTCGAAGCGGTTAGAAGCAGCAGGCAACAGAGGGCACGCTGGGGGGAGCGGAATGGGCGCAACGCGATACCTCCTCAAAAGGCCGCTAGTGTAGCGGATCGGGCCGGCGGGTCTTATAGACCTGTTAGAATGGCAGCGATGTCAAAAGTTCAGCTTGAGGCGGTGGGAGTATTTCTCATGGCCCTAATCGCCTCGGCGGCCTCCGCGCAGGTGGTTCGGGGCGGGGCTCTGCCGGCGCCTCTGCCTCTCTTCCCTGCCGACAACTGGTGGAACGTCGACGTCAGCGGCGCTCCGATCGACTCGAACAGCACCAACTTCATCAACTTCGTGGGCGCCGGACACGGCCTGCATCCCGACTTCGGGGGAGACGTCGATCCTGGAAACCCAGCCTCGAACGACATCTACGGCTTTCCCTATGTCGTCGTCTCCGGCACCCAGCCGCTGGTGCCCGTGACCTTCGTCGAGTCCGACGACCAGAGCGATCATGGGGCGCCGGGGAGGCCGCCCGGCTACCCCATCCCCGTCGAGGCGCAGACGCAGGGGAAGTGGATCGAGGGCGGGGCGCCCGGAGGCGGCGACGGCAACGACGACCACTTCCTGATCGTCGACCGCGACCGGCGCATCCTCTACGAGCTCTACCATGCGAATTGGAACGTCGATCACTGGGAGGCGGGCTCGGGCGCCATCTTCGCCTTCGACTCGGACGCCCGCCGGCCGGACACCTGGACGAGCGCCGACGCCGCCGGCCTCGCCATCCTGCCCGGCCTCGTGCGCTACGACGAGGCCTTCGGCAGCGTGCCCATCCGCCACGCCTTCCGCTGTACCGTGCGGTCGACGAACGGCTATGTATACCCCGCCTCGCACGACGCCGGCGGGACCGCCGGCGCCCTGCCGATGGGGGCGCGCCTGCGCCTGAAGGCGAGCACGGACCTCTCGGGATATACCCCCGAGGTGCAAAGGATCTTCCAGGCGATGAAGACCTACGGGCTGATCGTCGCCGACAACGGCGCCGACCTCTACGTCCAGGGGACCTACGACACGCGCTGGAACAACGACGTCCTGAATCCCGCCTTCTCCTTGCTGCACGGGTCGGACTTCGAGGTGGTCCAGCTCGGCTGGCAACCGCCCGTCGGCACCTCCGCCGGCCCCCTCGACTTCTATACCGTCACCCCCTGCCGGGTGATCGACACGCGGAACGCCAGCGGCCCCTACGGCGCGCCGTCGCTGCCGCCCGGCAGCCAGCGCGTGATCGTCGTCAGCGGCCGCTGCGGCATCCCGCCGACGGCGAAGGCGGTGTCGGCCAACCTGACGGTCGCCGCCGCGGCCGGAGCCGGCTTCCTCACCTTCTTCCCCGGCAACGCCGCCGGATCCTCCACCAGCACCATCAACTTCAAGGCCGGCCAGACCCGCGCCAACAACGCGGTCCTCATGCTCGCCTCGAGCGGCACCGGCACCGTCGCCGTGCAAAGCGGCGCGGCCGCTGCCATCGACGTGATCCTCGACGTCAACGGGTATTTCCAGTAGGCGAAGTCCGGTGTCTTTCCGTACCGACCGCGGAGGATGGCTCCGTCACTCTTTCCCATCTTGTGTCAGAGCAGGGGTCAAGCTCCGGATGAGAGCAGGCAGGCTGTCCTGGACCGTAGCCCAAAGAATGTCGAGGTCGATGTCGTAATAATCATGGATCAACCGGTTTCGCATTCCGATCACATCGAGCCAGGGAATTCCGTCCAGTTCTGAACGAGCACTGGAGCTCACTCGATTGGCCGCCTCGCCGATCACCGAGACCAGGCGGACCAGGGCGTCCACGAGTGGGTCGTCGTCCAGTTCGAGGTCTTTGCGATCTCGTCCTGCCGCGATGAGAACCGCCTTTGTGGCGGCGTCGAGCATGTGCCGCAGGCGGATCCTGTCATCCTCGTGAAGCATGTAGCTCCACCGCTTCTTCCAGGACCTCGCTCCTGAAGTATCGGCTGAGATCGCCGGCCGTGCGGAGGTCGACCTTGAATCCGAGGAGCTCACCCAATTCCCGTTCCATGCGGGCCATGTCCAAGAGGGTGACGCGCGCTCCGGGCTCGAACTCGACCAAGATGTCCAGGTCGCTGTCCTCTCGAAAATCGTTCTCTCTGTCTCCCAAAATGGAACCGAAGAGCTTGAGGTGGCGGATGGAATTTTCACGGCAGAAGCGGTCGATCTCCCGAAGCCGCCTGCTTAGATCCTCCTCGTCGCTGGCTCGGATCACCGGCAACTGGTAATAGGGCGACTCCCGACGGAGGATGTGGCCGCCGTGTTCCAGGTCAAGCAGGAGAGCTTGGTCTCGCAGAACGGAGATGCGCCCGAATCGATGCACCGGTCTCTCGCGCGCACTCCACTCTCGGAGCTTCTCCCTCAGGATCGGCGCTCCACGCTCTAAGGGGAGCAGTAGGCCGAGTCCGGTCAAGTCGTAGATCAGGAGATGATCCAGCTTAAATCTGCCGCGCAGGAGTCCCTCAGCCTTCTTGAGAAAAGCGGAGAACAGAATCTCCGCCCATAGCTGAGCTGCTTCTCTGTCTGGGGTATTGATGTCGACGGGCAACACCAAACGATCCTCGGCCTTGCTTTCCGCGGAAAGCCTTTTCTGAAATTCCTCTGTCGAGCCGTCAGTCAGCTCGAACGTCTCTCTGCGTCCATCGGGCCACTTGAGGAGAAAGTCGGGTGGGTCCTGCCCCTCGGAAGGCTTACTGAGAGTGGCCGGAAGGTGCAGCAATTCTTCTCCGGCCATGAAGCGCAGGTATCGCAGCATGCAAAAGTGTTCCCGATGGACCTTCGTCCGTCCTTCATGTCTCGCAGGGACACGCCTTTCGAGCCGGTCGAGTGTCTCCAACAGGTCGTCCCGATCCTTGAAGGTCACGGCGTCACCTGGCCTGAGGAGAATGCTGTCGATGTCGTGGGCCATGCCTGCGATCATATCCGCATGCTGTATGGGCGCCGAAATCAGCCCAGCTCCGGTGGTGGTGCCTTAGTGTGTTGCCGCCGGCCTTTATGGCCGCGGTGGGAGGCTCGATCTCCGCCCATGCCCTTTTGGCGGCCTTTCGCCGGGCGTTAGCGCCGCTGGGCTTCTGAAGCCGGCGTTCGCCGGCATTTTCGCCCGCCAAGCCGCCGGTCAGGCGTTTCGCCAGGATTTCGGGCCGATAAAGGCTGGGATGGCGATGCGGCCGCTATTTCGGCGCGACGTACGCGCGGGGAGCGTTAAAAAGCTGACGGCGGGCCGATTCCTGGGATTTCGGCGCAACGGCCGGAATTTCGGCGCTTCGTAGCGACGATCGGCGTGATTTCCACTATTTTGGGCCGGGCAAGCGTCGCCCCATTTGGGGCGACGCCTGCCCATTTGGGGGAGCCTCTGCCCTTCTGGGGCAGGCCCTGCCCTTTCGGGGCAAGCCTTGCCCTACTTCGGGCTGGACCTGCCCCGTTTCGGTGGACAGTTTAGGGTTTGTGCGATCTCCCTCCCTCCGCCGTCGTCGTGGCCGGTGGGCTGTGGAAAACGCGCAGCGTTTTCCAAGGGGTGTGGGAGGG
>DATNKQ010000114.1:0-2950 GCA_035603315.1 Thermoanaerobaculia bacterium | reverse complement strand
TCGCCAGCGCTCCGAGGGTGCCGGCGCTGCAGGGGAGGACAGCCGTGCCGCTCAGCCGGTAGGAGCCCGAGGCGATCGCCGCGTCGAGCTCGCCGTCGCGATGGACGTGAACCTTCTCTAACCCTTCTGCCGGGAGCCTGGCCGCCGCCGCCAGCTCCTCCGCGCCGGTCTGCTCCGGTCCCAGCTCGTGGCGCAGCACCTGGCTGGCGCCCCGCGAGACCACGAGGTGGATGCGCTCGATCTCCGGGTGCGCCGCCAGCCGCCCCAGGAGGTGGCGCGGCAGGAGCATCCCGGAAGCGCCGGAGACGAGGAGGGCGACGCGATGGGGCAAGGTTTCAGACCGCCGGCTTGAGCGCCCCGGCGACGACCTGGTCGTCGATGACCAGGCGGTGGCCGTCGCCGTTCGGCACCACCTCCTGGCGCGAGAAGGGGTCGAACTCGAAGGGCTTGATGACGCGGCCGTAGACCGACTTGAGAGCGCGGGCGCCGATGCGGGTGCTCTTGGCGGCCTCTTCGGCGATCTTCTGCACCGCCGGATCGGTGATCTCGAGGTCGATGCCGTACTTGCGGAAGAAGTTCCGGGACGACTGCAGGACTCCCTCGGCGGGCTCCTTGAAGATGCGGGAGAGGACGCCCGCGTTCAGGTCCTCGAGGATGACGGCGTTGTCGAAGCGGGAGAGGAACTGCGGCTGCATGCCGTACTCGAAGAGGTCCTCCTGCCGGAAGTGGTGGCGGAGGGTGAAGTACTCGCGGATCTGGATCTTGCCGTTCTCGTAGGTGGTGGTGGTGGGGAGCTTGATGCCGCTCTTGGCGGAGGTGACTCGTTTGAAGACCTGGTCGTAAAGGGTCTCGAACGCCCCCGCGCAGAGGAAGAGCATCTTGCCGGTATCGATCCAGACGCCGGCCGACTCCGCGACCTTGTCGCGCACGACGGTGAGCGGATGGAGCACCCGCTCGCCCTCGAGCAGGGTGAGGAGCGCCTGCTGGATGTTGAGGCCGGTGACGTAGGGTTTGCCGCCGAGGAGTCCGGAGACCTTGTCGACCTCGTCGAAGCAGACTGTCGCCCGCTCCATGGCGCGGCCGATCTCCTCCGGGCTGGCGCCGGCGCCCAGCACCTGGCGGGCGCGCTCCTCCAGCCGCGCGAAAAGGCGGCTGGTGTCGACCACCCCTTCCTCGGAGGCGAGGGTGCTGGTATTCATGATGAGCACCACCCGGTGCTCGCGGAACTCCTCGAAGGAGGCGTAGAGCGACTCGACGGCCCGCATGATGGTGGTCTTGCCGGTGCCGGAGTTGCCGATCAGCAGGAGGTTGCCGAACTTCTCCCCCTCGAGGTGCTTGAAGATGGCCACGGAGACGAACTTGAGGGTCTCCTCCTGGCCGATTACCTGCCGCTGCAGGACGTTGTTGATGTCGACGGGCTTCATGCTCGGGAAGCGACGCTCTTCTTGTCCCGCTTGGCGGCCGTGAGTGCCCGGGCGATCTCGTGCCGCAGGGCCTGATCGGCGTCCGGCGAGTATCCCGTGTGCTGCCAGAGGACGCGGCCGTCGGGGTCGAGCAGCAGGTAGGTGGGCAGGTTGAAGATGCCGTAGAGCCGGCGCACCCGGCTCTCGTCGTCCCACACCTGCGTCCAGTCCATGGCATGGGAGCCGACGAAGTCGCGGAGCTTCGCGCCGTCGACGTCGCCGCTGACGCTGATCACCGCGAAGGGCTCGCCCGCGAAGTCCTGCGCCAGGGTCTTGAGGCTCGGCAGCGCTGCCACGCAGGGGCCGCACCAGGTGGCCCAGAAGTCGAGAAGCACGACCTTGCCGCGGAAGTCCGAGAGCCTGACCTGCGGCCCCGCCAGAGCGCCCAAGGTGAAGTCGGGGGCCATCGTGCCCACCGGACCGTCAGCGCATAGAGGCGCGGCGAAGGCCAGCAGCAGGCAGGTGAACAGGGATCTTCGGGCTCGCGGTCGCATCTCGTCTCCTCGTCCATTATAAGTGTGCGCGCCCTCGCGGGCGGGCTTGCCATCCCGGCGCCCGTCGTCCAAACTGCCTGCGCCATGAAGCGCGCCGCCCTCGACCTCGCCAGCTGCCTGAACCCGGAGCAGATCGAGGCCGTCGTCCATGGCGAGGGGCCGCAGCTCGTGCTGGCGGGGGCGGGATCGGGCAAGACCCGGGTCATCACCTACCGCATCGCCTGGCTGGTCGAGGAGCGCGGGGTCGACCCCTCGCGGATCGTCGCCGTCACCTTTACCAACAAGGCGGCGGCGGAGATGCGGGAGCGGGTGGAGGAGCTGCTCGGCATGTACCCGCTGCCGGCCCTGGTCGGCACCTTCCACCGCTACTCCCTGGTCCTCCTCCGCCGCTACGGCGAGCGCGTCGGCCTGAAGCGCGACTTCGCCATCCTCGACGCCAGCGACCAGCTCGGCCTGATCAAGAACGCGTTGGCGGCGGAGGGCCTGTCCGAGAAGGCCTTCTCGCCGCGCGCCGTGCTCGCCGAGATCAGCTCGGCGAAGAACAAGCTTATCGAGCCCGCCGCCTACGAGGCCAAGGCCGACAACTTCTTCGAGCGCAAGGTCGCCAGCCTCTACCGCCGCTACCAGGGCCTCCTGGCCCAGGCCTCGGGCGTCGATTTCGACGACATGATCGCTCTCGCGGTCAAGCTCCTCGCCCGCGACGAGGAGGTGCGGGCGCGGTCGCGGGGACGCGCGGAGTACCTGCTGGTCGACGAGTACCAGGACACCAACCACGCGCAGCTGCGGCTGATCCACGAGCTCGCCGGCGACGGCGGCAACCTCACCGCGGTGGGGGACGAGGACCAGGGCATCTACCGCTGGCGCGGCGCCGAGCTCGACAACATCCTGCGCTTCGAGGCGAGCTTTCCCGGCGCCACTATCCGCAAGCTGGAGCGCAACTATCGCTCGACCCAGAACATCCTCGACGCCTCCGGCGCCCTCGTCGCCCACAAC
>DATNKQ010000106.1:0-11912 GCA_035603315.1 Thermoanaerobaculia bacterium | reverse complement strand
GAAGAGGACGCGGAACTCCTCGAGGTGGGTGTCGAAGCCCCAGGAGCGGAAGAGCCCGGCCATGAAATCGGCGTTCTCCTTGCCCCACGGCGACCCGACCGGATGCGGCCGAGCGGTCAACCGCTCCATCCAGGCGCGCTGGTCCTCGGCGCGCAGGGACGCAGCGAGCCGCGCCTCGAGCGCCCGCTCCGCGGCGGCGCTAGCGGGGCTGAAGCCGTAGAGCGGCGGGGCGGGCGGGGCCGGCGGCGCTGCAGGATCGGCGATGGCGGGGGAGACGAGAGCCAGGACTGCGGCGAGCACGGTGAGGACGGGGCGCATGCCCGGAGTCTATGGTGAACGCGGGCGGGAGTCTGCGAATCGCCAAGCTGCCAGATTGATTACGAAGCCGAATCCAACGCGCTGGCGATCCAGTAGGACCAGGCGTCGTCGCGGCAGGGCTTGGCGCTTGCCGGGGCGCTCAGCGTGTGTATCGGGATGGCCTTGCCGCCGTCCCGCGCGCTCGCCGCGAGCCCCGCGCAGTCGGCTTTGGACCTCGCGATCATGAACGGGGCGGCGGCGAACGGCTCCCAGAGGCCGTCGTTGCCGGCGAAAAAGAATTTGCTGCGGCTCGGGCTCGGTTGGCCTTGCCAGGCGCTCAGGCTCTGCACCAGGACGCGCGCCGCGCAGGCGCCCGGATGTGCTGGCCGGATCTCAAGGTCGACGCGGACGAACGCACCCGTCGTGAGGTAGCGATCGAAGCCCGGGAAGCCGGGCGCGGCGACGGTGAAGGTGCTCAGGAGGGCGCTGCCGTTTTCGAGCGGCGCGCGGCTGTCGAGAACGAACGTATCCGAGCCGGCTCGCGCCACGGCGCCGATCAGCGCCCGCGGGCCGGTGCCGTGGGCGCAGTCGACGGCTCCGACGCCGATCACTTGGGCCGAGACGCGGAGGCGCCCGCCGGTTGCGCCGGCGGGCGAGCAGATCATGGCGGCGACGCTCAGCGCCGCCGCCAGTCGCCTCAGCGGCGCAGCCACAGGAAGAGCACGATCACGATCAGCAGCAGCAGGAGGAGCCAGAGCCACCAGAGGTGATGACCGGCGCCGCCTCCCGGCGGATTCGTCCCGCCGCCCTGGACCTCGTCCGGCACGCCGTCGTGGTTGAGGTCCTTGGAGGTTCCCCTGTAGATGTCGATGGCGTCGTCGATGCCGTTCTTGTTGAGGTCGGGGTGGCGCCCGGCCACCTGGTAGAAGAGCCGCGACTCGATCGGGCCGACGATGAATTTCCCCTGTACCGGGTCCCAGTGCTTGGCCGCCGGATCGATGACGGTCGCCGTCACGTACATCGTCGTCGCCGGGAAGAGGTCGACCGTGATCCCCGGAGTGCAGAGGGTGTCGTCGATGTTGCCGTCTTTCTTCCCCGCCTGCTGCTTGCAGTCCTCCGGCTTGACGTCGATGAAGATGTGGCGAGCCTGCGAGAGCTTGGCGAGCGCCACCTGGAAGACGTCGCGGATGGTCACCTGCCCGCGCCGATCTCCGGCCGCGCCGGCCGCGTTTCCCGGAAGCACCTCGCGCGCGGACTGCCAGGGGACGATCGGCAGCCCCTGCCACGACTTGAGCGCGGCGCCGGGGACCATCGAGTCGATCGAGGCGACGCGCGGGAGCTCCTGGACCGCCAGGTTGGCGAGGATGAGCGGCCGCGCCGGGTCGGGATTGAAGAAGCGGAAGTTGAAGTTGCCGTCCGAGCCGTCGAGGAGGCCGGCGTCGTAGCCGATCATGCGCGGCTGCAGCTCGAGCGCGGTGCCGGTGCCGTCCTGGAGCGCGATCTGCGTCAGGATGATGGGGTTCGGCAAGGACAGGTCGACGCCCGAGAAGGTGGTGCCGACGTGGAAGGTGACGCCCGGCCCGACGTTCCCCGGCGTGCCGTTGGCCCAGGCCTTCGCGGTCGACCAGGTCACCAGGAACTTGTTGAAGCTCGTGCCCTGGAAGCTCGCGGTGCCGGCCGGGGTGACGGTGGGCACGTCCCACGGGCTCAAGTTGCCCAGGTAGGTCCACGACGGGGTGAGCGTCGCCTGGGTGCTGAGGATGGTGATCTGCAGCTTGCTGGCGGCCGTGCTGTTCGGGTTGATGAAGTCCCAGTTGTGGATCGTCTGCACTGACAGCCCGACGTTCGAGGCCAGGATGCTGAAGCTGGTGTCGTCGAAGTGGCGCCGGGCCGAGGCGCGCTGGTCGTCGGTCAGGGCGCAGCCGCGCGGCATGATGTGCGTGCCGATGGGGTCCTCCCCGGGCTTGACGGTCTCGCCGTTCGCGTGGGTCAGCCCATAGGTGTGGCCGCCCTCGTGCGCGGCGGTGCCGCCGATGGCGAACGCCCAGCGCTCGAGCGTCGAGTTGGCGCCGTTGAGCTGGCCGCCGGCGCCGCCCAGCATCGTCTGGTAGGTCCCCGCCCAGACGCGGGCGAAGCCCGGGTTGGCGAACGCCTGCGTCGTGCCGAAGAGATAGCACGGCGGCGTCCCGGCAAGGCAGGGCGGAACGGCCGGGCCGGCGCCGCAGTTCGGCCCCGCCGTCCCGAAGAAGATCGAGTCGGTGCCGATGGCGACCGTCGAGCGCCGTGCGAAGGTCGTCGGCGGCGTCGTGGTGGTCGTCAGGATCTTGACGTTGAACTCGCAGTAGTCGTCGATGACGACGTCGCGGATGGCGTTCTGAAGGTCGGCGGCGGTACCGGTGTAGGACGCCAGGTCGGCGACGTTGAAGGCCGTCGCCGGCGAGGTCGGATCGACGGCGCCGCCGAACTCGGGATAGGTGGCGTCGGCCGCCGCTGGGAAATACAGATAGAGCTTGTTCGGCTTGGCGTCCTCGATCGCCCCGAGCTCGATCGGGCAGGAAGCCGCCGCCCGCGCCGGACGCGCGCTGACGAGCACCACGCCCAACGCCAGGAACGCTACAGTGGAAACGAGCCTCTGTCGCATGGGGAACCTCCGGATGGAGAGATGTTCAGGGGTTGGCCATCTGGAGGGATCAGGCGCGGCGGGCGGCGTAACGTTACGAGCGTTGCGGCCCGCTTCGCCGCAGGCGCTCGAGAAGGGCCTCTGGGAGCGCCGGCGTCCCGCCGGCCTTTTCTCTGCACCTGCGGCCGCGGGGCCGCCGGAGCTGTGACATCGTTCGCCCATGGGTCAGGTTCTCGTGGTGACGGGAGGCGGGCGCGGCATCGGCGCCGCGACGGCGCGGCTCGCCGGGCGGCGGGCATATGCCGTGTGCGTCAACTATCGCCGCGACCGCGACTCCGCCTTGAGGGTGGTCGAGGACATCGAGCGCGCGGGAGCCCGCGCCCTCGCCGTGGCGGCGGACGTGTCCGTCGAGGCCGACGTCGTGCGCCTGTTCGCCACCGTCGACGCCGAGCTCGGCACGTTGACCTCGGTCACGGGGTTGGTGAGGATCATCCGCTCTCCTCAGGGAATGACGAACTCGGTGCCGTCGCCGATGGCGCCGGTGCCGCCCACTTTCCTGTTGTCGTTGCCCGGAGTGGCATAGGGCAGGTCGATGGACCACACGTTGAAGTGCGTGCCGGAGGGGATGCCGCCACTCGGGTAGAAGTCGAAGTAGTGAGCCGTGCCCCCGAGGCAGGCGTTGCCGATGCCGGCGCCGGAGGCGAGGTCGGCGCCAGCGCTGCCGAGGCCCGGCCCGTTGGGAACCCCGATGTCCACGCGGTTGCTCTGCGTCGGATAGTCCGGGTCGCACGCCCAGCCCCAGATGTGCTGCGAGTTGTAGCCGTCCACCCAGCCCTTGGCCGGGTACAGCTGCGACACTCCCGTGATCTGGACCGGTAACGAGTTGTAGCCGGCGGCGTAGCCGTAGGTGTTCATGTTGAACGGCGTGTTGCCGTCGCGGACCCAGATGTAGGTCTCCCAGGTGCCGACGTCGCCGGAGCCCGGGGTCCAGACGAGGACGTTGCCCGTCTGCCAGGCCGGCGCGGTCACGTCGGGAATCCAGGGGACGGTCCCGGCACGGCGGCGGAAGAACGCGTACTGGATGGTCGCCGGGTCTCCGCCGCTAGCATTGGCCGTCCAGGTGAGCGTCGTGCCGTAGCTCGCCGACGCCGGGCTGAAGGTGCCCGTGAGGGTGATCGGTGTGTAGGGCGCCGTGATCTGGACTAGTCCCGGGTTGTAGCCGGCGGCATAGCCGTAGGTGTTCATGTTGAACGGCGTGTTGCCGTCGCGGACCCAGATGTAGGTCTCCCAGGTGCCGACGTCTCCCGAGCCGGGGGTCCAGACGAGGACGTTGCCCGTCTGCCAGGCCGGCGCCGTCACCTCCGGGGTCCAGGAGGCGGACCCGGCGAGGCGGCGGAACAAGGCGTACTGCGTGGTCGCCGGATTCCCCCCGTAGGCAGTGGCCGTCCAGGTGAGCGTCGTGCCGTAATTCGCCGCCGCCGGGCTGCCCGTGCCCGTAAGGGTCAGCGGTACGTACGGTGCCGTGATCTGGACCGGTCCCGGGTTGCAGCCGGCGGCGTAGCCGTAGGTGTTCATGGTGGCCGGCGTGTTGCCGTCGCGGACCCAGATGTAGGTCTCCCAGGTGCCGACGTCTCCCGCGCCCGGAGTCCAGCTGAAGACGTTGCCCGTCTGCCAGGCCGGCGCGGTCACGTCCGGGGTCCAGGGCACGGTCCCGGCGCGGCGGCGGAAGAACGCGTACTGCGTGGTCGCCGGGTTCCCGCCGCTGGCATGGGCCGTCCAGGTGAGCGTCGTGCCGTAATTCGCCGCGGCGGGGCTCGGAGTGCTCGCCAGGGTGGGCGGTTGGGGGGCGGCGGTGAGCGTCACCGTGGCGGTGTCCTGCCGGGTGGTGTCCGCCTGGCTGGTGGCGATGACCGTCACCACCGTCACGCTGCCGAGGGCCGCCGGCGCCGAGTAGAGGCCGGTGGATGCGATGGTGCCCGCCTCCGCAGTCTGCGGTTGGAGCGACCAGGTGACGCCGGTGTTCGTGCTGCCCGTCACTTGCGCGCCGAACGGCTGCGTGTGCCCGGCCTGAACGGTGGCCGTCTTCGGGGTGACGCTCACCGTCACTCCGGCTGCCGGCAGCAGCGTCACCTGGGCGACGGCACAGACGCCGCCGCTCCAGCAGGCCGTGACCGTCGCCGCCGTGTTGGCGGCAATCGATGCAGGGGCCGTGTACTTTCCGGTCGCGTTGACCGTCCCCAGGCTGGCCTGCCAGCTGACTGTGTCCGGACTCGTGCAGGCGGCCGCCGAGGCGGTGAGGCAGATGGGGGAAAACTGCTGCGTTTCACCGCCATGGAGTTGGACCGTCGCCGGCACCACCTGCACGGAGGCGCGGGCGAGGGGAATCGGAGTCGGCCAATTGACGGTGAAGAAGTCGCCGTTCGGATAGCTCACCTTGACGCTGGCTCGGGTCGTGGTTCCCCCCAGGGCCACGGGGATGACGACGAGACCATCGATCGTGCTGTCGCTCGACGACAGCACCGCCGCCTGCAGAGAGGTGAATTGCACGGCCGGCTGCGTTCCGAACCCCGCGCCCGAGATGATGAAATGCGCCGTCTCTCCGGCGTTGAAGGTGCCGGTGACCAATGAGAGGGTGACCGGATCGACGATTTGCAGATGGAACGGGTACCTCGGGACGCTGCAGGTGCTCGCGCTCGCCTGCAGGCACACCTTGACATCGACTCCGGAGCGGAAGTCCGGCGCTCTGTATACCGCCTGCAGCGTGTCGTCGGAGATCACGCTGAACGTTCCGTTGCCGTTGGTGCCCAGGGCGTTCCAGGTGATTTTCTGCGGCACCGTCGCCGTGCTGTTGACGAAGGCCGTGAAGGGTTCGCTCTCGCCCCTGAACAGCGTCTTCTTGTCCGCCACTACGTAAAGTTGGAAACTCGGAACGGTCACCAGGGCCGTCCCGCACACGGGTTCGCTGGTGGCGGTGGGCTTCACACATGCCTTGATCGTGATCTGCTCGCTGACCGTCATGTCGTCGTTCTTGGGCGCCGTATAGATGGCGCCCGAGTCGCTGGTGGAGAGCTTGCCGGTGGGATCGCTCCCCCGGGTGCTCAGCGACCAGTCCACGTGCAGGCCCGGCACGCTCGGGGTAATCGTGGTCAGAAAGGTGGTAAAGAGATCCGGGAGGATCTCGGCCGTGGCCGGGCTCAGCTCCACTTTGAGCGGCTGCAGATTGACCGTGACGTCGAGGCAATCGACCAGGGTGGGCTCATACAGGGGATTGCCGTCGCAGGCCGTGACGATCGTCGTCTGCGCACTGGTGATCGTCGCCGGCGCGGTGAAAAGGCCGCTGTCGTCGATCGTTCCCGGCCCAGCGCCGGGACCGAAAATGTACCATTTTGTGGGAATGTTGCTGGTGAAGCGCTGGACGCCGTTCGGGTACAGCGTCACCTGGCGTGGACTGACGTTGAGGAAGGTGGTCGGCGTGCTGTGGGTCGCCGCGATCAGCCAAGCATCGTTCGGAAAAGTCGTCGGCCAGAACACCTCAGGCCCCCCCGGAGCGTAAATTCTATTGCCGTCCGGGAAGTCCGGCAGCGGGGTGCCCGGGGGGCTGCCGTAATGGAGCGGATCGTCGAGGCAGTCGTAGTCTCCTTCGTCTCCGGAGCAAAGCGTAGAGTGCATTCGCAAAGCGTGGATGCCGCGGGCAAAAAACGATTTTCCCGGGACGATTGTGAACATGGTCTCACAAAATCCCTTGATGACCTTGTCGCAGGCGATGTCGACCGGAGCGGCGAAACCGTACATCTGGCAGGACGTCTTGCCGGTGTAGTCATTAAAGGAGAGCTCGTCCTGGGGCCACGTATAGCACTCGGCGTAAAAAACGTGCTCACCGTACTTGGAGACCGTGGAATACACGTCGGTGTAGGGCAGACTGACATTCGCCGCCACCGGCGGGCCCAGGCCATCGCCGTCCAACCCGACCGGCGGCAGCCGATCCGGCGGACCGCTGGCCATGAGGTCGGCAAGGTTGCCGAAAAGGGCTTGAACGCGCCCGGCCACCTTTTGAAACGCCTCGTCCCCCAGCAGCGAGTTGAGCTGGCCCACGGCCGAGCTGCCGATCTCCATTTTTCCCGCCGCCGGCTCGTCCCCTGCCGCGATCGCGGCATCATGATCGTTCAAGGCCTGATTGCAGGCGTAGGCCACCTGCTTGAGGATCGCCCCTTCCGCGTCCGTGAGCCCAGCCATGCGCTGCTCGAAGCTTCTCCACTGGCTCGCCTCGGGGTTCCCTGCAGCCGCTGCCTCGTCCGCGTTGGCGTCGATGGAGGCCAGATGGGCAAAGAACAGGAGGAACCCTGCGGTGTTTGCAGTGCCCGAGACGTCGAGGGGCGGGGGCGGGCCTACGGGGATGGGGTTCGTTAGACCGCCGACGGGACCGAGCACCGCCATGCCGATCGCCAGGGCGAGTCCATAAACCGGCAGCTTTCGCATGGAGCGACTCCTTCTTTTGAGGCGCAGACGTTGAAATACTTCAACTCTCCGAATCCAAGATTGACTGCTCTGATCTTATCCGAATTGGTTTGCGCCAGGCCACGGCTATGACCGACAGAATCCGCGCAAATCGTGTCGCGCAGGGGGCTCGCCAGTTCCTTCTGGTTAGAGGTCGAGCTCGGTGAGAAGCCGGAGCTGTGACATCGTTCTTCCATGGCAGAGGTCCTCGTGGTGACGGGAGGCGGGCGCGGCATCGGCGCCGCGACGGCGCGGCTCGCCGGGCGGCGGGGGTATGCCGTGTGCGTCAACTATCGGCGCGACCGCGACTCGGCCTTGAGGGTGGTCGACGACCTCGAGCGCGCCGGAGCCCGCGCCCTCGCCGTGGCGGCGGACGTGGCGGTCGAGGCCGACGTCGTGCGCCTGTTCGCCACCGTCGACGCCGAGCTCGGCCCGCTGACCGCGCTGGTCAACAACGCCGGCATCGTGGAGCGCCAGATGCGCTTGGAGGCGATGGACGCCGAGAGAATCGCGAGGGTCTTCGCGATCAACGTCACGGGATCGTTCCTCTGCGCCCGCGAGGCCGTGAAGCGAATGTCGACGAGGCACGGCGGGAAGGGCGGCGCCATCGTCAACGTCTCCTCGGCCGCCGCCCGCCTGGGATCGGCGGGAGAGTACGTGGACTACGCGGCCTCCAAAGGAGCCATCGACACCTTCACGATCGGTCTGGCGCGCGAGGTGGCGGAGGAAGGGATCCGCGTCAACGCGGTCCGCCCCGGCCTCACCTACACCGAGATCCACGCCCTGGGAGGCGACCCCAACCGCGTCGACCGCGTCAAGGACCGGGTGCCGATGATACGCGGCGCCCAACCGGAAGAGATCGCCAACGCCATCCTCTGGCTCCTCTCCGCCGAGGCCGCCTACGCCACGGGCGCGATCCTTGACGTGTCCGGCGGGCTGTAGCTGGACGGGGACTCTAAGAGGCACAGCGGACCGCTCGGGCCATCGCAAGACGAAGCGCCTTCACGCGACCCATCCCCCTATTGTCATCCCGAGCGGGAGCGAGGGACCTGCGCGGGGGGAGGCCTCCCAAACCTCTGGTAGCAAAGGTCTTCGCGCCGCCCTTTCCCCCAGGTCCCTCGCTCACGTTCGGGATGACAACCCAAGAGCTGAGATTAGCCAAGCTTCACCGCAGGCGGCCGCGAAGGGTCTTCTGGGAGCGCCGGCGTCTCGCCGGCCTTCTCTGCCCCTGCGGCCGGCGGGACGCCGGCGCTCCCAGGACCTCGCGCGCAGTTCCCCACGCCCACGCCATACTGGCACGAAGCACGATAAGCTAGGGCGTCTTGGCGGCCGGATGGGCGCCTTCCTGGGGTGTGATCCCCCTTTACCAGAGCGGCACAGCTCTTGCTCCCGCCCTCGCCGGGGCGGCCGTCGCGGCCATCTCTTCGGGAGGAAATCTCGCATGATCGAAGCGCAGAACCTGAGCCGCCGGTACGGCGACTTCACCGCCGTCGACGACGTCTCCTTCGCCGTCGACGAGGGGGAGATCCTCGGCATGCTGGGGCCGAACGGCGCCGGCAAGACGACCGCCATCCGCATGATCACCGGCTTCCTGCCGCCCACCGCGGGGCGGGTGACGGTGGGGGGGAAGGACCTCTTCGAGTCGCCCCGCGAGGCGCGGCGGGAGGTCGGCTACCTGCCCGAGAACGTCGCCCTCTACCCGGAGATGCGGGTCGACGAGTACCTCGCCTACCGCGCGCGGCTGGAGGGGATGTCCGGCCCCGCGGTCAAGGAGGCGATCGGCAGCGCCGTCGAGCGCTGCCTCCTGGCCGACGTCCGCCACCAGATCATCGGCACCCTCTCGAAGGGCTACCGGCAGCGGGTGGGCCTGGCGACCGCCATCCTCCACCGGCCGCGGGTGCTGGTGCTCGACGAGCCGACGGTCGGGCTCGACCCCAAGCAGATCATCGCCATCCGCGAGCTGATCCGCGAGCTGGGGCGCGAGCGCACGCTCCTGCTGTCGACTCACATCCTCCCCGAGGTCGAGCTCCTCTGCGACCGCGTGCTGATCATCGACCGCGGAAAGATCGTCGCCCAGGGGACTCCCGAGACGCTGCGCCAGAGCTGGGTGGGGAACCCCACGCTGCGGGTGACCCTCAAGGGAGCGCCGGAAGGCGCCGCAAATCTGCTCGCGGGGATCGCCGGGGTCACCGCCGTGCGCCCCTCGGGCGCCGCCACCGCCATCGCCGCCGCCGCGGCTACCGCCCCCCCCTCCGAGACCTCGCTCGTCGTCGAATGTTCCCGCGCCACCGACGTCCGCGAGGGGATCTTCCGCGCCGCCGTCGAGCGCGGTTGGGTGCTCCTCGAGCTGACCGCCGAGAAGGCCTCGCTCGAGGACATCTTCGTGCGGCTGACGACCCGCGACCTCGCCGCCGAGCCGGAGGCCGTCCCGCCTCCGGCCCCGGAGACGCCCGCCGCCCAGGAGGTGGCGTCATGAGGGCCGTCCTGGCGACCTTCGACCGCGAGCTGCGGGCCTACTTCTTCTCGCCGCTCGCCTACGTGGTGCTCTTCTTCTTCCTCATCGTCAACGGCTTCATCTTCGCGATGATCATCTCCTTCTTGAACGATCCGCGCTCGCCCGGCGGTCCGCCGCTGGCGCTCTTCTTCGGCGGCACCCTCTTCTTCTGGCTGATCCTCCTCTTCGTGGGGCCGGTGATCACCATGCGGCTCCTCTCGGAGGAGCTGCGGAGCGGCTCGATCGAGGTCCTGATGACGGCGCCGGTGACCGAGGGCCAGGTGGTGGCGGGCAAGTACCTGGCGGCCCTCACCTTCTACCTCTTCCTCTGGTTCCCCACCCTCGCCTACGCCGGCATCGTCGCCCACTGGAGCTCGGTGGACTGGGGGCCGGTCGCCGCCGGCTACGTGGGCATCCTGGGGATCGGCGCCATGTTCTTGGCCGTCGGCCTCTTCGCCTCGGCGCTCTCGCGCAGCCAGCTCGTCGCCGCCATCGTCACCTTCGCCATGCTGATCTTCCTCTTCAGCTTCGGGCTGCTCGAAAACCTGATCAACAACGAGACGGCGAAGAAGGTCTTCGGCTACATGAACCTCTGGGACCACATGGACGAGTTCGCCAAGGGGATCGTCGACAGCCGGCGCCTCGTCTACTACCTCTCGGTGACGCTCTTCTTCCTCTTCCTGACCAGCCGCGCGCTCGCCGACAAGAAGTGGAGATGACGTCATGGCCGAGATGACCGACCGCACCCCAGGCTCCACCGCCAGACGCCGCCAGCTGGTCAAGACGGGGACGCTCTCGGCGGGGGTGCTCCTGAGCCTCGCCCTCCTCCTCATCGTCAACTACTTCGGCTGGAAGTACTACAAGCGCTTCGACTGGACCGGCAGCCACATCTACACGCTGTCGCCGAAGAGCCGCGAGGTGCTGCGGCAGCTGCACCATGACGTCGACGTGGTGATGCTGATGCCGCCGGACCAGAACGTCTTCGAGCCGACCCGCGAGCTCCTGCAGCGCTATGCCGCGGCCTCGCCGCGTCTCCACCTGCGGCTGGTCGATCCCGAGAAGAACGCCGCGCTGGCCGAGCAGCTGGCACGGCGCTACAACGTCACCACGGCCGGCGTCGTGTTCGCGTCCGGCAACGACCGCCGGGTGGTGGACGCCTCGGAGCTCGCCGACTTCGACTTCTCCGGCGTGCAGATGGGCCAGCAGCCGGAGATGACCGGGTACAAGGGCGAGCAGCTGTTCACCAGCGCCCTGCTGCAGCTCGCCGAGGGACGCAAGCCGAAGATCCTGTTCACCACCGGCCATGGCGAGCACTCCCTCGACGACACCCGCCCGCGCGGCCTGTCGAGCGCCCGCGAGATCCTCGGGCGCGACAACTTCGACATCGAGGAGTGGGCGTCGCTCGGCAAGCCGGCGGTGCCCCCGAAGACCGACCTGGTGGTGGTCGCCGGCCCCACCGGCTCGTTCGTGCAGCCCGAGCTGAACGCCCTGTCGATCTACGTGCGCACCGGCGGCCGCCTGCTGATCCTGCTCGACCCGACCCTCGCGGGCGCCACCCTGGTGGACACCGGCCTCGAGGGCTGGCTGGCCGGTTACGGCGTCAAGGTCGGACGCGACATCGTGGTCGATCCCGCCAACCCGCTGCCGTTCTTCGGCTCCGAGACCCTGTTCGTCAAGGACTACGGCGATCACCCGATCACCAAGGCGATGCGCTCCGGCAACCTGCCGGTGCTGGTCAGCCTGGCGCGCTCCGTCGCCAAGGGGGAGGCGCCGGCCGGCGCGAACGTGCAGGTGACCGAGCTGCTGCGCACCTCCAGCCAGGGGTGGGGCGAGACCGACCTCGCCCACCTCGACCAGGTCGCCAAGGACGACAAGGACGTCCCCGGCCCGGTGTCGCTGGGCGTGGCGGTCGAGATCAAGGGCGGCGCCGGCGCCCGCCCGGCCCGGATGGTGGTCTTCGGCGATTCCGACTTCGCCACCAACCAGCTGGTGCGCGCCAACAGCACC
>DATNKQ010000103.1:0-13730 GCA_035603315.1 Thermoanaerobaculia bacterium | reverse complement strand
CGGCGACGGCGAGCGGCTTCAGGAAGGCGAGGAGGGCCTCGTCCTCCACGTGCCGTTCCGTCCCGGCCTCGCCGGCGGTCATCGCGGTAGCGCCTCGCCGGCCGGCCGGCTCCCTTCGCTTGGTGCGCTGAGGGCGCTGCTCCCTCCGCTGGCTCCGCTATCTCCGACCCCGCCGATGCCTCCGAGCGCGGCGAGCGCGGCCAGGGCCGCCTGCAGAGGGGGGAGGAGGTCGGCGAGCTGGCCGTGGATCTCGCTCAGCAGCGTGTCCGGCGGGCGCTTCGGACCCCTGCCGGTCAGCAGGTGGTCGACCGTCACCGCGAAGGCGGCGCTGAGGCGGACGAGGACGTCGAGACGGGGGAAGGCGCGCCCCCGCTCGTAGCGGCGGAGGGCCGAGGGATCGGCGAGGATTTTCGCCGCCAGCTCCTTCTGCGTCCACCCCTGGCCCCGCCGCAGGCCCGCGATGCGCCCGCCGAGGAGCCGCCGCAGCTCGCCGTCCGGATGCTCTTCCGTCATCTCCTGCCGCGCCCTCCGCCGCTGCCGCGGCCGCCATCGGCCGCCGGTGCTGGCGAGCAGTGTCAGACAAAGCGAGACGATTGTCAATCGACAATCCGCAATGAAACGGGACTTTTTTCGGGATCATCGTCCCGTTCCAGAGAGGAAAAGTCGCCACTTCGTCCCGCTTGCGGCCGGCACGTTCTGTTCCGTGATACGAGAACGCGCGTTGCGGATCGACGATATCGAGGAGCGGGAGCATTTGCGCGCAAGGCGGGACTTTTCGCCCGCTCCCTGCGACACTAGGGAAAGTCCGCAACGCAGGTTGCGCCGCGGGCGCCGGGGCCATGCCGGCTCCCGATCGGTCCGCGGAGGAGGAGGATGCGATGTCTTCTAGAAACGCTCGTCGCGCGGGGGCCGCAATCGTGCTGGCGGCGGCCCTGGCCGTCGCCGGAATTCAGCCGGCGGCGGCGGCGCCCCGCGGCCGCGGAACGACCCACGCCGCCTGGAGCGGGGCGGGGCTCTTGCAGAAGGCCTGGGGATGGATCGTAGGGCTGTGGGCGAATGATGGCGGCGGGATCAGCCCCAACGGTGGCAGGAGTCAGGCGACAGGCTGTGTGGCAGGCGGCTCGTGTATTGACGATGGCGGAGGAATCAGCCCAAACGGGTAGAGTTACGAGGGGGGCGGCAATGCGGCCGTCCCCCAAGTTCTCTGAAAACGAAACCTGCTCCGCGGTTGTGCCATACTACTGTCATCGCATGTTCTCATCGGCTGAATGGAGGGCGCTTTGAGCCAGCACCCGACACCGGAGATCTTGGCAGCATTGCTGAAAGGGGGGTTGCCGGAGGCCAGGCGTCGTTCCGTCCTGGCCCATCTCGCCGGCGGATGCGAGACATGCTGCGCGGAGATGGAGCCAGAGTTGTCCATCCTCATCAACGTGGGGCAGATCCCCGATGCACCTTCGGCCGAAGATTACGCGGCCTACGATCGGCATATTTCAGCGGCGATCGATAAAGCACTGGCGAGCGCTCGCGACCTACCGCGTGAGCGGCATGAGGTAAGAAAACAGGTCGGTCTGCTCCTCTCGGACCGCCGGCGATTCCACGACTTGCCCAAGACCTGGCAACGGCGCCTCACGAGCTGGGCCGCGTGCGAGGTCCTTCTCGAGGAGAGCTTTTCGCTCCGCTATGACGAGCCCCAGGCGATGGTCTATCTCGCCGAGTTGGCGGTTGCTGCGGCGAGCCTCCTAGGCGCTTCCAGCATCGGCGCCGAGAATCTCGCCGACTTGCGCGCCCGCGCCTGGGCCGAGCTGGGAAATGCCTACCGCGTTGCGGAGGTCCTCGACAGATCGGAACGTGCCTTCGAGCACGCAAGCGAACAGCAACAACAAGGAACCGGTGCTCCCCTCTTGCACGCTCGAATCTGCGAGCTGGCAGCGGAGACGTGCGGTGCTCGCCGGGCATTTGGCGAGGCCTTCCGCCTGCTGGACGCGGCCTTCAAGATCTATGAGGGGGAGGGCGACCCCCACCTCGCGGGTCGCGCATTGATCGAGAAGGGTCTTTACGCCGGCTACGACAACGACCCCGAGGAGGCGATTCGTCTCATCTCGCAGGGCCTCAAGATGACCGAGCACGGGCGCGATCCCAAGCTCGTCTTCATCGCCTTGCACAATCTCATCTGGTTCAAGATCGACCTCGGCCAGTTCCGCGACGCGCGGATGTGCATCCTCGACTGCCAACCGCTCTACCTGGCGGAGGCCGGACGCCTCGACCGCATCAAGCTGCGCTGGGCGGAGGGCAGGATCGCCGCCGGGTTGGGCGAGCTGGAGAAGGCCGAGCGGGCGCTCCTGCAGGCGAGGGAGAGCATGGAAGAGGCGGATCTTCCCTTCAAGGCCGCTATGGTCGGGCTCGACCTCGCCGCCGTCTGGCTGCGCCAGGGCAAGCGCCAGGAGGTCTACAGCCTGATCTCCGACCTCGTCGCCGCCTTCCGCCGGGTGGGCGTCGAGCGCGAGGCCCTGGCGGCTCTCCTCATGCTGCGCGAAGCGATGGAGACGGACGCGCTGTCGATGGGAATGTTAAAGACCGTCGCCGACGCCCTGAAGCGCCTGGACTGGGCGCCCGCCCGCGGCACTGGCCCGGCCGGCCCGCGTTACGACCCGGCGGGTTGACCCGAGAGACCTACCGCTTCCGCAGCGGCGGGCGCGAGCGGCTGGCGCTCTTGCGCTCTGCTGCCTCGCGGGTCAGGCGCTCGAACTCCTGGCGGACGATGGCGCGGATCTCTTCGGGATTGACTCCGGACGCCGCGGGCGGCGCCTCCCACAGGCTGCCGAGAACGCCGGGCTCCGCGTGGACGGGTATGGGGTAGGCGCGGTGGAAGAAGGCGGCGGGCTCGAACTCGAGCTCGCGGCCGAGCATGAGGATGTGCCGCACCCGCAGCTCCAGCCGCCGGGTGAAGAGCAGCCCGAGGTACCCGTGCGCCACGCCCATCGAGCGCTCGATGTCCCGGCGCGACCGTCCCGACCGCCGCACCGCCTCCTTGAGCAGAGCCAGCAGCCGAAGGATTTCCTCTTCGTCCTGTTCCATGGTGAGGGATAGTTTACGTCAGGAGAGGATGCCGTGACAAGAGGGAAGAGGGGGGCCTTGCGGCCCCCCTCGGTTACTGCGGCTTACTGCTTCGGATCAGACGCCGCGGCGCTCGCCGGCGCCGGAGCGGTGGTGGGGGAGGCGAGCTGGGCGGCCGGCGGCTGCACCGTCGTCCGCGGCTTCCTCCGGAAGCGGCGGTTGCGGGGGCGGATGCCGAAGTCGAGGACCTTCTCGTCCTCCACTCCGTACTTGCCCTGGACGTGGGCGATGAGGCGGTTGCGGAGCTTCACGCCCTGGGCGACGGCCAGGCGGCGGTCGCCGTTGGCCTTCCGCAACTGCTCGGAGATGTTCTCCTCCTGGCCCTGGAAGGCCTTGAGCTGGCTGATGACCTGGTCCATGGCGGTCTGGTCGTCCGTGGCCTGGGGAAGATCGGTGAGATTCGCCTTCACCTTGGTCGACAGCGCCTCCCAGATGGCGATCTTCGCCAAGAGGGTCTTCGTTCGGGCTGTTCTCGGTTTCAGCGGTGGCAGTTGAAGGGCCATGCTATTCTCCTTCGTGTTTTCCTGCGTGAATGGAGCGGCGCGAACCGCTCCGGGTTGCTGTCTCGGGGACGACCTCATCGCCTCCGGGACAGCGCTTTGTCGTTCGGCGGCAGCGGCTCGCCGGCGCCGCGATCGCTGGACGGCGGCGCCAACGGCTAGACCGCCGGTGTGCCCGTTAGACCAGCGGTTTTCCAGCTAGACCAATGGTTTTCCAGCTAGACAAACGGTTTTCCAGCTAGACCAGCGGTTTTTCAGCTAGACAGACGGTTTGTCTGCTAGACAAACGGTTTTTCAACTAGACGGCTGGTTTTTCAGCTAGACCGGGCGTTTTCTTGCTAGACAGATGCTCTGTCTGCTAGACAGGAGCGCGGTCTAGCTGAAAAACGGCGGGCGGCCCTCTTGCGCGGTTTTCCATGCCGTCCCCACTAACCCCGGAACTTCATCGCCAGCGCGAGCTCGAAATCCGCCCGCTCGAGCCAGCCGGCGCCCGGCGTCTTGATCGAGATGACGGCCTTGCCAGGCCGGAGGTCGAGCTCGGGGAGGCGCTCGCGCGTGGCGCCGAGGTCGGAGAGATAGTCGAGGAAGGCGAGGGCGGACTCCATCTCGGGGAGGTCGAAGGTGCGGGTGATGGCCCGCCCTCCGGGGCGGAGGCTCCAGCCGGGGAGGTCCTCGATCTGGAGCTGGACGCGCTCGGCCTTGAGCTTGTCCACCGGTGGGGGAGGGAAGCCGATCTGGGGCTTGGGCGGTGCTGCGGTGGTCGTCTTCATGTCACTTCTCCTGTGAAAAAGCCTGGGGCGGGATGCCCCGGGCGGGCTGCACGGTGTCGCGTCCCTTCAGGGGGACGCCGAAGGTGTCGAGGAAGGACTCGATCAAGCGGGCGAGGGAGTTGCGGTGCGGGTCGGGGACGCCCGGTAGCTTCTTCAGGAGATCCGCCAGGGCGTCGCCAAGGCGAGCGGGCCGCTCCGGCGGCACGGCGCCGACCAGATAGTCGACGGTGACGCCCAGGAGCGAGCCGAGAAGCTTCAAGCACTTCGCGCTCGGCGTGTGGTGCCCCTTCTCATACCGGCTGACCATGGGAGCGTCGACGCCGAGCTCTATGGCCAGCCGGATCTGGGTCCAGCCCCGCGCCTCGCGCAGCATCTGGATCCGCCGCCCCATCTCCTTCCCGAACCGCCGGTCCTTGCGATGTTCCTGTAGCCGAATCTCCATCTGCCGTCCTTTCACCCTCGATCAGCGGATCAACGTCTCCGCGGTGAGGACCCTTGTAGACAGGCGGAGACGGCATGTCAAGCAAAGTTGCGCACATAGCAACTTGAAAAATTCCCAAAGATGCAATAGCGCGCTAAAGCGCCCAACTACGCTCTCTGTTGGTACCCAAATGCGATGATTACACTCTGAATGTAGACGCTTGGAACGGCCGCGGTGGCGAAGAGGCGGGCACGTGCATTGATCGTGAAGAAATGTTGGCTTCTGCTATGCCGCCAGGGTCTGCGACTCGAGAGCCGCGTGAACTTTCGTCATGTGGCACAAAGTCAGCGACCCCGCAAAGTGCTGGGCGTCTCCCCAAAACCGCTGGCGAAAGCAGGCCGAGATACCTAACCGGGCACCGCGGCCCCTCAGCTTCTGAAGCTCGGCGGATTGACAAAGACCACAACACCGCGCCGGCGTCACCAACGCCGGCATAACTCTCGCGGGTTCGGGTTATCGTGTTACGGGCCCCCGGGTGCCTCTCTGCAGGAGTCTTGGTGCGTTGGTCCTTATGGTAAAATGGCCCTGTGCAGCAAGAGTAAGAGTGGCAACTGACTGGAAAAACGCTTTGGCCATGCCAACTGACACCCGCTGCCGATGGGAGAGGAAGGGCATTCGGCGGAACAACATAAGCAGCTTCGACCACCACGAGCTGGTATACAGTTCCATCTCGAAGGTGACGTCATGCGTCCAAGTGGGAGGGAGACCAATTGAAATGTATCTTTTTTCACCTCAGTGATATCCATTTCCGTGAGTCCTCGAATTTCATATCTACTCGCGTGGAAATGCTCGCAAGAGCACTCTGGTCGAACGCCGCTGGCACAGCGCGCCAGTACTTAGTTCTTACAGGCGATATCGCAGCGTTCGGCAAGGCCGGAGAGTATGAAGCTGCGTCGGCTTTTCTAACACTTCTTATCGAAGCAGGAAGACAGCACATCTCATCTCCATCCCTGCAGCTGCTCGTTATTCCGGGTAATCATGACTGCAACTTTAGCGGTGACACGGAGATTCGTACCGCCTTGCTTTCTGCGCCAATCAATGAACTAACCAAGAAGAATTCACAGTCCTCTGTAATTTGTGAATTGGGAACGGTACAAGAAGATTTCTTCTCCTTTCTTGAAAGTCTCAAGGGCGCTATAACGCCGCTCGCTTGCAGTGGAACCAGAACATTGTGGATATTCGACGATCAAGTAGAGGACCGCACAATTCGCTTTATCTGTCTTAATTCGGCACTCGCGTCCACCATTCACGAGCGCCAGGGGGAGCTTTTTCTTCTCGATACAGACCTCTCGAGTATCCAGGCCCTCGAAGCCAGGGACCTCACTGTTCTCATGCTGCATCATCCGCTCAATTGGTTTGAGGCGACTAACTCGGTACATGCCAGCAGTACTATCGATTCGGTCGCGGATCTTGTGTTCTCTGGGCATCAGCATATCGAGTCTTCTTTCTACAAAGAACGTCTCGAAGGAAACCTCTCCACTTTTTTCGAGGCGACCGCCCTTCAGTCTCCTTCGGGTGAGAGCGGATTTAGGGTTGTGACCATTGATTTCGACGAAGTCTCCCTCCTTGAGGTCCCTTTCACATGGCGAGATGGGGGCTACTTTCCGCGTTTGTCTAGTGATCCCACGCCTCGGCCCCTGCGCCGCAATCCTGCACCACGCCGAACTGCCTTCGTCTTCAGTAACGATCACGAGAAGTTCCTCAACGACCTCGGAGTTGGTTTCACACATCCGCGCAGGGAGGTCCTCGCTCTTGCTGACCTGTATGTTCCTCCCGACCTAACTTATCGGCACCTTCGGCTAGAGGCTGGGCGATTCTTTGATTCACATCGGATTCAGAGTGAAGCCTCTCTGGAGGATCTCGCATCTAGGCAGCGGTGTTTAGTGATAGGCGAAGAACGAGCTGGAAAGACTGCTCTCGCCAAGACGCTTCTCCGCCTCCTGCATGTTCGTGGGGTTGTGCCTGTACTAGTACCTGGAGATCTAATCAAACCAAAAGAACTTAAGGATGTGCAGCGCTTTCTTGCGCAGTTCATTGACGCGCAATATGGTAAAGGAGCTCAATCACGCTTCTGGCAACTAGAGAGATCTCAGCGATGTTTTGTAATAGACGATTTTCACCGCAGCCATCTAAACTCTCCTGGCCAAACTACGGCGATCGCAGCGTTCAGGGAGCACTTCGACTTACTCTTTATCTTTGGTGACTCTCTCTTCCGCTTCGAAGAGCTTCGGCAGGATGATGGTTCCCTTGTACCATTTGCCGATTTCGACCACTTTGAGATTCGTGAATTTGGTTACCTTCTTCGCGCGCGCCTTATTGAACGTTGGCACTCTTTGGGGCGTGAACGAGTATTAAGTGACGCTGACCTTGTGCATGAGACGGATCGTTCTGAGCGGCTCGTCGAAGGGCTTCTCGGTAAGAATCTTCTTCCCTCATTTCCCTTCGCCATCCTCACGATTTTGCAACTTGCGGAGGCAGGGCGAGAGGCTAGTCGTGATGCAGGTTCGTTCGGGTCGATGTATGAGGCTCTGATAGCGGCTGCGCTGACTACCGGATCTTCTGCGACGGATGTCAACGTAAATTATGCCTTTCTTGCTGCACTAGCACACCGGATGTTTTTAGAAAATAGACTGTTCTTGTCTCTACAGGAAGTAAAAAGTGCCGCTAGCCAATATGCGGAGCAATTTGCAGTTGACCTTCGACTTGACGCTCGACTGAGAGCGTTAGCTGAACGCCGCATGCTTATTCAGACAGGATCGTCGTGGGAGTTCAGATACCCATATATTTATTACTATTTTGTTGCGAGGTGGTTTCGGGATCGCGTTGGCAAGAACCCAGCAGCCCGCGAGCAATTATTAGAAATGGCGGACCGGATCTTCTCTGAGCGGAATACCAACATTTTGGTATTCTATTTGGCGCTTACGCAAGATTTGGGCGTAGTAGAGCGCGTACTGCGGAATGCAGAAGAAATCTATGCGACGAGTACAGCATGCGATTTTGACAAGGACGTTGAGTTTTTGAATCAGCTATTTAAGGGCCAGTTGGAGCCCTTGACGCTAGAGCTGCCGTCTAGGGCTGCGCGGGAGGCCTACCGTGAGAAACTCGATGGCGAGGCGGAAAGAGACGAGGCGGCTGAGTTTATCAATGCGGAGGAGGATGTACGATACAAGGAAGAACTCGACGAAATTGTGAAACTAAATATTGCCTTTAAAACGCTTCATATTCTCGGCCAATTTGTAAGGAACTTTCCGGGGTCCTTGGAGGCTGGCCTGAAGAAGGAAATCGTTGAAGCATGCTATCGATTGGGGCTTAGAACATTAGGTGCTCTGCTTCGTCAAACGAGATTTAACGTTGATGATATGAGATCATATTTCAGGGAGCTGGTGAAGGACAGGCGCTCATTTTTGTCGGACGCCGAGGTATACCGAGCGGGTGACGAGGCAGTTCTTGCACTGACAAGAGCCTGTTCTTTCGGAGTGCTAAAAAAGGTGTCGAACGCCGTTGGGCTTGAGGAACTTGCTCTAACCTACGCAGCAGTGCTTGACGAACAGGAAACGGTTTCTACGCGGCTGATTGATCTGTCTATTAAGCTTGATCACTTCGCGGCGCCGCCTGAGGCAGAAATTTATGAACTGTCGAAAGATGTGCGCAGGTCCCATTTTACAACAGTTGTTCTTAGAGACCTTGTGAAGCAACACTTGATGATTTTTCCTGTCGCTCAGCAGCTTCGGCAGAGGTTGCTGTCGTGGCTGGATATGAGACGCCCCTTGCCGGAGGTTGCAAGCAATCCAAGTCGAAAGCTTCGATAGATGGCCTGTTCGGTAGTAGCTGGTTGTAAACCTTCTTAGGTCATAACCGTACGTGTGGAGCTTGGTCGAGCCTTAACTGAAAGCTGTTCCTCGGCAGCTATCTTAGCCACACGACGCTCCGGTGTGGCACCTGAGCCCGGAGGCAGCTGAAACGAAGAGCCGTGTACAGCGTATGAGGCCACCTTGCAGAGCTGGCTACTACGTAAGAAAGAACACCGAGGCGAATGCCGCGAGCGCGGCGGCCGCTTGCAGCGCCAGCACCTGCAGTGCCTGTCTTGGCGCCCTTGGCAGCCACTTGATGGCGAAGAAGGCCACGACCGGCACCTGGGCGGCCATGAGGATCTGAAAAAGGTGCGCGGAGGTCCCCTCGTCGGCCCCGTGGACGATACCGAACCTGGCGTAATGAACGAGCACGATGACGAGGGCTCCCGGCCCTCTGGGCGGCCTATGGTCTCACATAGGCTAGCATGAGCGCCCCCGCTACGCATGGGTGGCAGGCGGGCCGTGATTCATTTCACCTGTGGGCCAGGGCGCTGGTAGCGGAGGAGGACGACCCCATTGCCGAACGTCCGGGTTTCGGCGAGCTGCAGATTGATCTTGGCGTCGGATGGCTGGAACAGGGGCTTGCCACGTCTGATGAGAACCGGGTGGACGTAGATCCGGTACTCGTCGATCAGGTCCTGTTGCAGGAAGGCCGCGGCGATGTCGGCCCCGCCGAGCACCATATCTCCGCCGGGCTGCGCCTTGAGCTCCATGACCTCTTCGGCGACGACGTCGCGCACCACGGTGGTGTTCCAGTCGGCCCGCTCCAGGGTCCTCGAGTACACGATCTTGGGCATGTTCAGCCAGATGCGGGCGAACTCGACCATGGGCTGGGTGCTCGCGGGGTCTTTATCGGCGGTCGGCCAGATGCCGGCCATGAGCTCATACATGACACGCCCTTCCAGGAAGGCGCCCATCCTGCTGAGCTCCTCGTTGACGTGGTTGTGCAGCTCGTCGTCGACCATGTGCCAATCGAGCTCGCGGTGCGGCCCCTCGATGAAGCCATCGAGAGACACCGACATCATCAGGATGATCTTTCGCATCGCGGGCCTGAATCCTATGTGAGAAAGAACACGGACGCAAAGGCCGCGAGCGCGGCGGCCGCTTGCAGCGCCAGCACCTGCAGCGCCTCTCTCGGCGCCCGTGGCAGCCACTTGATGGCGAAGAACGCCACGATCGGCACCTGGGCGGCCATGAGGATCTGAAAGAGATGGGCAGAGGTCCCCTCGTCGGCCTCGTGGACGATGCCGAACCTGGCGTAATGAAGGAGCACGATGGCGAGGGCGGCGATCGACATCGCCAGCGGAACGAGGGCGCTCGGTTGCTTGATCGTCGAGGCGTTCATCCGGAATCCTCCCGGCAGGGAGTGTAGCGCAAATAACTTTGTGATGCAAAGCGAGATGGGACAGCCGCGCAGGTCGGAGCGGTCCGATCCTGGCTGGCCGCGGCCTACTTGCTCCCCAGCTTGTGGCGGGACCCCTCGAGGAAGGTCGTCCAGGCACCGCCCTCGCCCTTGCTCTCGACCTTGAAGGTGTAGGAGGTCGGCGAGGTGGTGGTCGACACGTAGCGCGCCGGCACTTTGTGGGGGCCCATCTGGGTCGCGAAGCTCCAGGTCCAGGTGTCGCCCGTCACCGTGCCGGTGGCGGTGTCGGCCGTACCGAAGTTGTTGATCGAGTGATAGGTGTAGGCCTTGCCGGCGGCGTCGTAGCCGATCTCGCTCAGGCTCTCGATGGTGCCCATGGCGCCGGAGTACTTCGTCCG
The DNA here is from genome assembly GCA_035603315.1 of Thermoanaerobaculia bacterium. Taxonomy (GTDB): domain Bacteria; phylum Acidobacteriota; class Thermoanaerobaculia; order Multivoradales; family UBA5704; genus DATNKQ01. Next base: position 3,253 of record DATNKQ010000103.1, on the reverse strand, counting down.
GCAGACCAGGTAGTAGCCGCCGGGGAACCACTCGCAGCTATCCGTCGTGTGCACCTTGCCCCCTGGTCCGCCCGTGGGGCCGGACTTGGTCTCGCTCTCCCCCTCCCAGCTGCCGACCAGGTAGGCGAGCTTCTGCAGCTCGGGAGCGGGCGGGGACATCGGCGGCTGGGCGGACGCCGCGGAGGGGAGGATCCACAGCAGGCAGACGAGCAGAGCGGCGGCCGCCGCCAAGGCGGACAGGGCGGCGAGGGACGGACGGAGCGGTTGTCGCATGGGCAATCTCCTCGTGTGCGGTTTGTGCCAGCCTAGCAGAATTGTCTTCCGGGCCCTACCTCAGCCATGGGCCTGCACGAGGGTGTCAAGCGCTGGTAGGTCCGCCGGAACGTGGAACGGCTTGAATTTGGTCGCTGCGGCGCCCGAGAAAAGAATCCGGTAGCGGTCGTCGTCCGTGCTATTCCTCGGTACTTTACGGATGAGATCTGGATTTGCCCCGGGACATTCGGCAGGAGCAAGGGGGTGCGGCTTGGTTAATTGGTGGATGAAGACTGCATCCACACGGTTGGGGAATTCCAAAAGGATCGTTGAATACACTTCCGGATCCTGCTCGCCGGAATCGCCGACCAACACAAAGTGGCGCCGCGGAAAAAGCCGCATCAGCCCCTCGATGGCTTGCACCTTGAAGCAATAAGGTTTTGCAACAAGCTCCCGTAGGTTGGTAGGCTTGATGTCGATACGCCGCATTTGCCAGGTGAAGATTGGGAACTTTGCCTCCATGGTGAAATCACGGAGCGGCTCGTTGAGTTGCCAAGGGCCGGCGGATACCACATGAAACTGGATGCCATCGCCAAAGGTCTCTTTCCAGGAGCTGTAGAGCTCCGGCATTCCCTTCACCGGCTTAAATGGACGTACGAAGGTGTTCCTCAACATTTCCTTCCGGTCGAGCACGTCAGTGTCTTTAATAGTGTCGTCCATATCCGTCACTACGGATATGCCCACCTCCGGAACCAACATGGCCTGCCCTTTGAACTTCCCCGGAATCGTGGTAGTGGGTACGGATTCAAAAGAGATCACGCCGTCCTTGGCGAGTCTGGTCGCGTCGTCCTTCGCCAGCGGGATCTGCTCGGTGAAGTAACCTGTCTGGTCGAACGCCGGTAGGTGGAAAGTCCGGTCTCCGATCCTGATCGACACCCGCTCTCCACCCACGCTGTCGGACAGGAGGTAGCCTACGCGCTGCAGGAAAAGACGGGATGCCTTCTCCTTGTCGCTGAGACCGGCCCCGCTGAGGCTGGCCCACGCATCGATGGCCTGGATGAGGTCGCTTCGCCTTGGCTCGGCCGGTTCGAGGATGCGACCTTGCACCGTCAGCAACCAGGTTTTGCCGTCCGGCGAAGACGCCGCGAGAGATGGGAAGAAGACGATTTGTCGGCCCGTCTCCGGTGCAGGCGGGGTGGCGCGGCACCCGCCCGCCAGCAAGAGCAGCGCGACGGCAGCAGCGATTACGCGCGTGCCGACCCAGAATCGCGAAGGTAACGCGAGTCGAGATTTCATGGAGTCCCTCCTTGTTGAAGATTGTGAAGTATATACGGTAACGAGGGCTGCTGTCTGCATGCCCGGCTCGCGGCCTACGTACGCGTAAGCCCGAGCCATCCCCTTGACTCTGGAGCCCCGAGGTGGCTGGCACCTGTTGGGCCCTGTGCGGCGAGTTATTGGACTTGGTGCCCCAGCCTCTCTGGAGGAGCGCCACGCGCTCTGCGATAGACTTTTCTGCATGGCAAGCTCCCGCAACTTCCTCCCTCTCGCCGGATTCGTCGTCTGCCTGCTGGGATTCATCAGCTACTTCGTCCTCTTCTACCGCTATCCCGTGACCTGGGACGTGCCGTGGGCGAATTGGCTCCTCTTCGCGGCCGGGCTCGGGCTGCTGGGCGCCGGTCTCTTCCGCGCCTTCCGCCATCCCGAGGTCTACCGCGGCCGGGTGAGCGGTCCGATCCTCGGGGTGCTCAGCGTGGCGGTCGTCGTCTTCTTCCTCCTCGTGACGCTGGTCGGTTCGCGGCGGCTGCCGGTTTCCGCGGGGGCGCCGAAGGTCGGCGAGAAGGCCCCCGACTTCGTGCTTCCCGATGCGCAGGGCCGGCCGGTGCGGCTCTCCGGGCTCCTCGCGCCGGCGGCCGGCTCGCGCGGGTCGTGGGTGCTGCTGATCTTCTACCGCGGCTACTGGTGACCGTTCTGCAACTCCGAGTTACGGAGTTTCCAGGAGCAGCTCCCCGAGTTCGAGAAGCGCGGCATCCGGATCGTGGCGGTGAGCGTCGATCCGGTGGAGACGACGCGGGCCCACCTCGCGAAGGTGGGCTGGACCTACACCTTCTTAGCCGACCCGCAGGCCGATGTCCTGCGGCGCTACGACCTCCTGCAGCCCGGGGAGGGAAGAGCGGGGACGGCCGGCATCGCGCGGCCGGCGGAGCTCCTCGTCGATCCCACGGGCACCGTCCGCTGGCGCGACCTGACGGACGACTTCCGGGTGCGCGCCCGACCCGAGAGCGTGCTCGCAGCCTTCGACCGATTTCCCTCCCCGACGTGACCACCATGAAGCGACCACTGTGAAAGGAGTCAGACGACATGCAGAAGATCACCCCGTTTCTGTGGTTTGACCATCAGGCCGAAGAGGCCGCGAAGTTCTACGTCTCGATCTTCAAGAACTCCAAGATGGGCGGCGTGAGCCGCTACAGCGAGGAGGCGTCCCAGGCTGCCGGCAGGCCCAAGGGATCGGCGATGACCGTCACCTTCGAGCTCGAGGGGCAGGGGTTCATGGCGTTGAACGGCGGCCCGCAGTTCAAGTTCACCGAGGCCATCTCGCTGATGGTGAGCTGTAAGACGCAGGCGGAGTTGGACGAGCTGTGGACGAAGCTCTCGGCCGGCGGGGAGGAAGGACCCTGCGGCTGGCTCAAGGACAAGTACGGCCTCTCCTGGCAGATCGTCCCCACGATCGTGGGCGAGCTGATGCAGGACAAGGACCCGGCGAAATCGGCCCGGGTCATGCAGGCGATCCTGGGGATGAAGAAGCTCGACATCGCGACGTTGCAGCGAGCCTACGAGGGGCGTTGACCCCTCGATGCACTGACATCGCCCGATGAGTCACCGGCCCCGTCTTTCCGCGAGCGTTCGCGGCTCCGCCGCCGCATCCGCGTGACCCTGAATCTCCGCGCGAGCACTTTGAGCCTGTCATCCCGAGCGTGAGCGAGGGACCTGGGTGGGGGGAGGC
>DATNKQ010000074.1:0-4231 GCA_035603315.1 Thermoanaerobaculia bacterium | reverse complement strand
TGGCTGCCGAGATCGCCAGCGGCAAGCCGGTCATTTTCCGCCTGAAGTCGACGAGCCGGCTGCTCCCCGACGTCGAGGCGGCCAACGTGGTCGGCGAGATCGCCGGCAGCGAGACGCCGGGCGAGGTGGTCCTCCTGGGCGCTCACCTCGACTCCTGGGACCTGGGCACCGGGGCGATCGACGACGCCGCCGGCTGCGGCATCGTCATCGAGGCGGCGCGGCGGATCGGCCAGCTGCCGCGCCACCCGCGGCGGACAGTGCGGGTCGTCCTCTTCGCCAACGAGGAGTTCGGCACCTCGGGGGCCAAGGCCTACGCCCAGGCGCACGCCGCCGAGCTCCCCCGCCACGTCCTCGCCGGCGAGTCCGACCTGGGGTCCGGCCGGGTGTGGAGGATCCAGTCGCGGGTGGCTCCGGACCACCTGCCGGGGGTCGCCGCCCTCGCCCGGCTGCTCGCCCCGCTCGGGGTGGAGGCCGGCGGCAACGAGGCCCACGGCGGCACCGACGTGGCGCCTTTGACGCCGGCGGGCGTGCCCCTCCTCGACCTCGACCAGGACGCCACCACCTACTTCGACAACCATCACACCGCCAACGACACCCTGGACATCGTCGACGCCAAGGACCTGGACCAGAACGTCGCCGCCTGGGCCGCCGTCGCCTACGCCGTCGCCGACCTGCCCGGCGACCTCGGCCGCGCCCCGGCGGGGAAGCCGGAGGAGTAGGCCTGCTCATCGCGACCCATCAGAGGATCGACCGGCGCCTCTGCGGCGAGCCGCTGGAGGTCGGCGGTGGGAGCGCGCGGGTGGCTCTGCTGACGACGCCCGAGATGGCGGCGGACGAGGCCGGCCTCGTTCACGGCGGCTTCGTCTTCGGTCTCGCCGACCACGCCGCCATGCTCGCCGTCAACCTCCCCACCGTGGTGCTGGGGAGCGCCGAGGTGCGCTTCCACCGGCCGGTGGCGGTGGGGGAGCGGTTGACGGCGGAGGCGCGGCTCGAGGAAACCGCCGGCCGCAAGCGGCTGGTGGCGGTCGAGGTGCTGCGCGCCGGCGAGGCGGTGTTCTCCGGCCGCTTCACCTGCCTGGTCCCCGAGCGGCACGTGCTGGAAACGCGGCCATGACGGAGACCGCGGCGCCGAACGGCGGCGACCTCGTCGCCCGGGCCCTCGTCCGCCAGGGGGTGCGCTTCCTCTTTACCCTCTGCGGCGGCCACATCTCCCCCATCCTGGTGGGCGCCAAGCGCCTGGGGATCCGGGTGGTGGACGTCCGCGACGAAGCCTCCGCCGTCTTCGCCGCCGACGCGGTGGCGCGCCTGACGGGCCAGCCCGGGGTGGCGGCCGTGACGGCCGGGCCGGGCGCCACCAACACTCTCACGGCGGTCAAGAACGCCCAGCTCGCGCAGTCGCCCCTGGTGCTCCTGGGGGGAGCTGCCGCCACTCTCCTCAAGGGGCGGGGCGCCCTCCAGGACATCGATCAGATGGCGCTCTTTACGCCCCACGTCAAGGAGGCGGGGACGGTGCGGGCGGTGCGCGACCTGCCGGCAGCCCTCGACCGCGCCTTCCGCGTGGCCCGCTCCGGAGTGCCGGGCCCGGTCTTCGTCGAGTGCCCGGTCGATCTCCTCTACGGCGAGGAGCTGGTGCGGCAATGGTACGGGGCGAGCGCGCGCGGAGGAGGTGTCTCGGGTCTCGCCCTCCGCTGGTATCTGAAGCGGCACGCCAGCCGCCTCTTCCGCGGCGCCGGCGCCGCTGCTTCCTCGCGCGCCTCGGCCGCCGCGCCCGCTTCCGCGCCGCCACCGGAGGCCGCGCGGGGGGAGATCCGCAAGGTCGCCCTTCGCCTGCAGAGAGCCAAGCGTCCGGTGCTCGTCATCGGCAGCCAGGCGATGCTGGGGACGGCGGAGGTCGCCACCCTCGCTGCCGCCGTCGCCGACTTGGGGCTGCCGGTCTACCTGGCAGGCGGCGCGCGCGGCCTCCTGGGCGTTGCCCACCCGCTGCAGCTCCGGCACCGCCGCCGGGACGCCCTCAAGGGCGCGGACCTCGTCCTCCTGGCGGGCATACCCTGCGACTTCCGGCTCGATTACGGCCGCCAGATCGGACGGCGGGCCGACCTGATCGCGATCAACCGCAGTGAGGCGGACCTGCGCCTCAATCAGCGCCCCGAGATCGGACTTCACGCCGACCCCGGTCTCGTCCTCCGCGGCCTGGCCGGCGAGCTTGCCGGCGGCCGGCCCCCGGCGGCCTGGGCGGAGTGGCGGGTGGAGCTCAGGAGCCGCGACGCGGAGCGCGAGCGGGAGATCGCCGCCCAAGCCGAAGAGCCGACCGAGCACGTCAACCCCCTCCACCTCTGCCGCGAGATCGACGCCCTGCTCGCCGCCGACAGCGTGCTCGTCGCCGACGGCGGCGACTTCGTGGCCACCGCTGCCTACACGGTGAGCCCGCGGGCGCCCCTCTCCTGGCTCGATCCGGGAGTCTTCGGCACCCTCGGGGTGGGCGGCGGCTTCGCGCTGGGCGCCAAGCTCTGCCGGCCGAGCGCCGACGTCTGGGTGCTCTACGGCGACGGCTCGGTCGCCTACAGCCTTGCCGAGTTCGACACCTTCGCCCGCCACGGCCTGCCCGTCATCGCGGTGGTCGGCAACGACGCCGGCTGGACCCAGATAGCCCGCGAGCAGGTGCCGGTCCTGGGCGACGACGTGGGCACCGTCCTGGCGCGCACCGACTACCACAAGGTGGCGGAAGGGTACGGCGGCAAGGGCCTCCTCCTGTCCCGACCTGACGAGGTCCGGCCGGTATTGGAAGAGGCGGTGACGATCGCCCGCGGCGGCTCCCCGGTGCTCGTCAACGCCCTCCTCGGGCGGACCGAGTTCCGCAAGGGCTCGGTCTCGATGTGAGCCCGGACGGGCCGGTAAGGTCCTCGGACTCCGCCCCCGCGGCGGGTCCTGTCACGGCGCCGTTTCCCGCGCGACGGCACGCGCGGGAGCCCTCGGACGCCGCGCCACCCGTCGGCCCACTCCCGGCGTTGAAGGCGGGTCCCGCGGACAAAGCCTTCCTAGTCGGCTTGATACCTCCCTTCGCACTTGGCGCCTTGCTGCGGCTTTGGAACCTTCCGGCTCAGATCGTCTATGGCGACGAGATGCATGCCATCCGGGCGGCGGTGTCGATGCCGTTGTCGCGCATCTTCACCACCTACCAGGTCACCGACAACTGCATTCCCCTGACGGCTTTCTACCGCTTCCTCCTCGACCGCGGGGTGGCGCTGCCCGAGATGGCGCTGCGGCTGCCGATCGTCCTCTCCGGGCTCCTGCTCCTGATCGCCGTTCCGGCCTTTCTCGTCGATCGCATCGGGCGCCGCGCCGCCCTCTTCCTCGCCTGGCTCCTGGCCCTGTCGCCGATCCTCGCGCTCTACAGCGGCATCCTCCGCTCCTACATGCCCGTGGCCCTCCTGGGATCTCTGGCAGTCCTCGCCTTCGAGAGCTGGTGGCGGACGGGCCGGAGCCGGTCCGCCGCTGGATACGTCGTCGCGGCCGCGCTCGCCGTCTGGTTCCATCTCGGGGCCACGCCGCTCGTCGCCGCCCCCTTCCTCTTCGCGCTCGGCGACCTCGCGGTGCGCGAAGACCGAGGCCGGCGGCTCCGTCGCCTGCTCCTTCTGGCCGCCGCAGTCGCGGGCTCCATCGCTCTCCTGATCGCACCCGCCGCGCCGTCGCTGCTCCAGCTGATCGCCACCAAGCACGGCCATCAACCCATCCCCGGCCGCACCCTCCTCGCTGTCCTCTCGCTGCAGGCGGGGACGGCGCGGCCCCTCCTCATCGCCCTCTTCTGGCTGGCCACCCTCTGCGGCTTCCTCCTGTTGCTTCGCCGCGACCGCCGGCTGGGCGTCTACACCCTCTGCCTGGTCGGCGGACAGCTCCTGGGCATTCTCCTGCTTTCGCCCATCGGGCTGCCGCATCCGCTGATCTTCGATCGCTATCTCATCCCCATCCTGCCGGTCCTGCTGCTGTGGACGGCGGTGGCTCTCGCCTACCTGTCCGAGCGGTTCGCTGCGGTCGGGTGGGGGCTCGCCGCTTTTTTCCTGCTGGCCCTGGCAGTTTCCGGACCCTTCGCCGATCCCCACTTCCGTGCCAGCTCCTTCCGGCTGTCGAACGACTTCGTCGGCTTCTACCAGCCGCGGGCCACCCTGCCTCCGGAGGCCGTGCCGGCCTTCTATCGCCGGCTCGGCGCCGCGCGCGACGGCGGGGCGGTCCTTGA
>DATNKQ010000045.1:0-7433 GCA_035603315.1 Thermoanaerobaculia bacterium | reverse complement strand
CGCAGGTCGGTGATCACGGCCCCGCGCTCCACCGCCTTCACCATGTCGTAGAGCGCCAGCGCCGCCGTCGAGCAGGCGACCAGCGCCTCCATCTCGGCGCCGGTGCGCGCGGTGACGGTCACCCGGCTGCGGATCGTCACCCCCTCGGGGATGGCGGAGAGCTCCACCTCGACCTGATCGAGCGGCAGCGGATGGGCGAGCGGCACCAGCTCGGCCGTGCGCTTGGCGCCCTGGATCCCGGCCAGGCGGGCCACCGCGAAGGCGTCTCCCTTGGGCAGGTTGGAGAGGCGGATCACGGTCGCCGCCGACAGCAGCACGCGGCAGGAGGCCTCGGCCACCCGCCGGGTGACGGGCTTCTCCGAGACGTCGACCATCTGCGCCCGTCCCTGCGGGTCGAGGTGGCTGAAGGGCTCCTGGCGCTCGTTGCTCATGAGGGGCGCAAACCGGCAGCCATGCTAGCATTTCGGCCGCTTGAGCCTGCGATTGGGCATCGTCGTCCCCACCCTCAACGAGGAAGCCTCGCTGGCCCGGAACCTCCCCGCCGCCCTGGCCGTGGCCGATCTCGTCGTGGTCTCCGACGGCGGCAGCGGCGACGGCACGGTCAAGGTGGCGCAGGGCCTGGGCGCCCGCGTCGTCGGCGGACCGCCGGGGCGGGGCGGCCAGCTCAACCGCGGCGCCGCCGCCGCCATCGAGGCCGGCACCGAGCTCCTCCTCTTCCTCCATGCCGACACCACGCTGCCGGCGGGAGCCGACCGCGCGCTGCGCGCCGCCGCCGCCGCCGGCGCCTGGGGCGGCGCCTTCTTCCTGCGCTTCGACAGCGACCGGCGAGAGCTGCGGTTGGGGCAGTGGTTGATCAACGCGCGGACGCGGCTCACCCGGCTGCCGCTCGGCGACCAGGCGCAGTTCGCCACCCGCGAAGCCTTCCAGCGCTTGGGGGGATTCCCCGATTGGCCGCTCCTCGAGGACCTGAGCTTCGCCTGGCGCCTGCGGCGCTCGGGCAAGATGGTCTTGATCGCCGACCGGGTGACGACCTCGGCGCGCCGCTTCGTCGAGCGCGGCGCCGTCCGCACGGTGGCGACCAACTGGACGATCTGGATTCTCTTCCTGCTGGGGGTGAAGCCGCAGCGGCTGGCGCGGCTCTATCGTCAGATCCGCTAAGCCAGATTCGAAGGCGTGTCGTTGCAGCTGCGCGCGAAACCCTAGGCCTGTCATCCCGAGCGTGAGCGAGGGACCCGGGCGGGGGGAGGCCTTCCAAACCTCTTGTAGCAACGGCCTTCGCGCCGCCCTTCCCCCAGGTCCCTCGCTCACGCTCGGGATGACAATGGGGGAGGACGTGGCCGTGAGCCTGAGAGTGTAGGGCTTGGATTGGGCAATCCTGAAGACGCCCAGAGACAGCGACGCCCCGTGGCAGGGTCCCCCTCCAGGTCCGCCACAGGGCTCGATTTTCCGTTGCGCTGCGGGTTACTTCCGCCGCTTCTTGTTGACCGCTTCCTTGAGCTCCTTGCCAGCCTTGAAGCGGACGCTCTTGCTGGCCTTGATGTTGATCGACTGTCCCGTCGCCGGGTTCCTGCCCTTGCGCGCGCCGCGCTCGGACACCGTGAAGCTGCCGAAGCCGGGCACCTTCGCGGCCTCGCCCGACTTGAGCGTCTGGGCGATCGCCGCGAAGACCGCGTCGAAGGCTTCGGCGGCCTGTCGGCGCGTCAGCCCGTCCACGGAGTCCGCAAGACTATTGACGAAGTCAGCCTTACCAGCCATCTCTCCTCCTTCTCCGTTAGTTTTCCAGCCGAAAGTGAACCGAGAGACGATAAGGCAACGACCGGGACCTGTCAATACGACGAGTGGCCGCGGGACGCTTATTTATTGGCTTTTGCGCGCCTTGACCAGCACGTTGACGGAAAAGCCGTCGTGGTCGCCGGCGGTCAGGAGGCGCCAGAGCCCCAGCCCCGCGACGGCGGCGCTCGCGGGCGCGTCGAGGACGTTCTCCAGCGGCGCCGGCGCGAAGTCCGGGTGGGCGGCGAGGAAGCGCGCCGCCACCTGCTCGTTCTCCTCCTCCTCGAGAGAGCAGGTGATCGCCACCAGATGGCCGCCCGGGGCGACCCGCGGCGCGGCGGCGGCCAGGAGCCTCTCGGCCGACTGCGCCAGCCGGCCGATCTCCCCTTCGCTGATCCGCCACTTGAGCTCGGGATGGCGGCGCAGGGTGCCGGTGCCGGTGCAGGGAAGGTCGAGCACCACGCGGTCGAAGGTCCCCGCGAACGGCGGCGCGCCGGCGTCCGCCGCCAGGACGGGCAGCCGGCGCCCCAGGCGCCTCAGGTTGGCGCGGACCAGCCCCAGGCGGGCGGGCGAGACGTCGGAGAGCGTCAACCGCACCTTGGGCTCCCAGGCGAGGAGCGAGAAGCTCTTGCCGCCCGGCGCCGCGGCGGCGTCCCAGACCGTCTCGCCGGGGACCGGCGGCGGGATGAGGGCGGCGGCCTGGCTCGCCTCGTCCTGGACGTAGAAGGCGCCGGCGGCGAAGCGGGCACCGGCGAGCGGGTTGCCGCGGCGGACCGTCAGGCCCAAGGGCGCCAGGATGGAAGGCTCGACCTCCAGGCCCTCGTCGATGAGCGCCTCGGCCAGCAGCTCGCGCCCGCCGCGGTCGCGGAAGGCGAGGAGCTGCATCGGCTTCGGCCGGTTGTTGGCGGTCAGGAGGGCGATCGTCCGCTCGCGCCCGAAGCGCGCCAGCCAGCGCGCCACGAGGAGGTCGGGGTGGCTCATCTCGATGCCCAGCCGCCGCACCGGATCCGCCTCGCGGACCGGCCATTCGGCGAGCCGCGGGCTGCGGGCGATGGTGCGCAGGACCCCGTTCACGAAGCTCGCCCCGCCGCGGTGGGTCAGCTGGTGCGCCTGCTCGACCGCCTCGTGGACCGCCGCGTGGGCCGGGATGCGGTCGAGGAAGAGGAGCTGATAGGCGCCGATGCGGAGCGGCGCGTGGAGCGCCGGCTCGATCTCCTCGAAGCTCCGCCGGCTGGCGGCGGCGAGGACGTGGTCGAGCCGGCGGAGCCAGCGCAGGCTCCCCAGGACCAGCTCCCTGAGCAGGCCCTGATCGCGCTCGTCGAAGCGGGCGACGGCGCCGTCCAGGAAGGTGTCGACGGGGGCGAGCGAGGCGAGGGTGCGCTCGAGCACCCACCCCGCCGAGGCCCGCACGCTGTCCTCGATGGTGCGCCGGAGAGGGAGCCGCCGGCCCAGCCGGCGCGCCGTCCGCCGCTCACTCAAAGCGTTCACCGGCCTGCAGGCGCTCGCCGTTGGCGAAGTCGGCGGCCGCGAGCGGCCGCTTGCCCGGCCGCTGCAGGCTGGCGATGCCGAACGCCGTGCCGCCGCCGCAGGCCACCGCGAGGAGCCCCCGGCAGAGCCCCAGATAGGTTCCCGGTGCCCGCCCGGCGGCCTCGCCGTCGGCGTCCAGCGCCTCGCCGGCGACGAGCTTGACCGCCGCGCCGCGCAGGACGGCATGGAGGCCGGGCCAGGGGGTGTAGGCGCGCAGGCGGTTCGCGAGCGCGCTCGCCGGCAGCGACCAATCGACGGCGCCGCTCTCCCGCGTCAGGCGCGGCGCGTAGGTCGCCAGCTCGTGCTGCTGGGGCCGCGGAGAGAGGCGGCCACTCTCCAATCCCTCCACGGTCTCGACCACCAGGTCGCCTCCTGCCTCGGCCAGCCGCCGCGAAAGCTCGCCCGCCGTCTCGCAAGGGCCGATGGCCACCTCCCGCTGCAGGAGGATCGGCCCGGAGTCGAGGCCGGCCTCCATGCGCATCGTCGTCACCCCCGTCGCCTCCTCGCCGGCAGCGATCGCCGCCTGGATGGGGGCGGCGCCGCGGTAGCGGGGGAGGAGCGAAGCATGGAGGTTGACGCAGCCCTGCGGGGGCAGCGCCAGGAGCTCGGGAGGGAAGATCTGACCGAAGGCGACGACGACGGCGAGGTCGGGAGCGAGCTCGCGCATCGCGGTCAGGAAGGCGGCCTCGCGAACGCGCTCGGGACGGGCGACCTCGAGGCCGTGGGCGAGCGCCCAGCGCGCCACCGCCGAGTCCTGGACTTGGCGCCCGCGGCCCGCGGGACGGGCGGGCTGCGTCACCACGCGGGCGGGAAGTCGGCCCGCGCGCTCGAGGGCGGCCAGCGTGGGGACCGCGAACTCCGGCGTGCCGAAGAACACGATCGTGCGCACTGCCGGCATGCCGGCAGGATAGCACCCGGCCGATGACCGGCCGGATGGGAACGCTGTATTACTGGTGGTTGTTGGCGATCGTGAAGTGGCGCTCGCCGATGAGCGTCGTCACTCCCAGGTTGTCGACGATGATGGCCTGCAGCGAGTGCTGGCCGTTCGAGAACTTGGTGGTGTCGAGGGCGTACACCCAGCCCGGCGCCGCGCTGTCCGGGAAGCCGGGGTACTGCGAGCTCACGCCGGGGCGCGGGAAGCCGTAGACGGCGCTGCCGATGGTGTTGCCGTCGAGCAGGATGGTGATCGCCGCCACCCCCTGGAAGTCGAGCCCCCAGCCGGTCGTCTGCACGACGCCGCTGTAGAGGAGGCCGTTGGCGGGCGTGTCGATCGCCCCCAGCCCGCCGTCGTTGCCGATGAAGTCGTCGCAGGAGAAGGTGACGGGGATCTCGCTGATCTCGGTCACCGTACCGAAGAAGTCGCCCGCCCGGATGGCCAGGGTGTGGTGGCCGGGCAGGTAGAGGTTGTCGTTGAAGAGCTGGCTGTAGTCAAGCACAAAGCGGAAGCCGCTGTGCAGGCCGTCGCGGAGGGTCGGGTAGATGGCGTCGATGTCGGGGCGGCGGATGCCGTAGCAGTTGGTGAGGCCGCCGGTTATCGAGTTGTAGAAGCAGCTCGTCTTGCTGTTGTAGACGATGGCGCGGTCGATCAACAGCTCGACGTAGGCCACCCCCTGGTCGCTCGCCTGCACGCCGGAGTCCAGCACGTAGCCGCTGACGACGGTGTAGCGGCGCGGCGTGCGCAGACAGATGAGGCCATCCTGGTTGTCGACCACTGCGCAGTCGCCGCCGCAGGTGCCGAAGATCTCCGCGTTCTGGTTGGGGAACTCGATCTTGCCGAACGGCGCCAGGTCGTGCGGGGTGTTGTTGAAGGCGAAGGACCGCCCGGCCAGGTTGACGATCTCGCCGGTCGTGCTGCGCACTCGCGGGACGACGGTGTGCGTGCCGTTCAGGTAGTGGGTGGTGTCGAGGGCGTAGACCCAGCCCGAGTTGCCGGCGTTGGGAAAGCTGGGGAAGGCGGCCTGCACGGCCGGCCGGCTGCGGCCGTAGGTGGCGCGGCCGTCGATCACCCCGTCGACGACGATGTCGATCGCAGCCACGCCGACGTCGTCGAGCGCCCAACCGAACAGTAAGGCGATTCCGGAGGAGGTATTGCCGCCGCCGATCTGGCCGCCGAAAGAGCCGAACGGCAGCGCGGCCCAGGAGGGAGCCGCCGCGAGCAGGGAGATCACAACCGCTGCCAGGAGGACGTTGCGCTTCATCGCGTGCTCACCTCCGCCCTTTCGTGACCCTCCGCCGCTCCGCTGCGCGGGGCAGCCGGAAAGCGCGAGACCATGCGGGCATGTCAGGCCATCTCTGAAGTACTACGTGAACTTTTCGCGAATTGTAGGTGCAAACGCCAGAGAAGTCAATTATAGATAGAGGTCGATCTATTCGGAAAGCAGGGCGCAGCTTTAGCCCGCCAGACCTTCGAGATGGGCCTCGACGAGGCCCGGCAGGCGCGGCAGGTCGTAGCCGCCCTCGAGCACCTCCAGGAGCCGGCCGGAGCAGACCTCTTGGGCGAGCTCGCGCAGCCATTCCCCCCAGGTCGCGAAGCCGGGCTCGCTGACGGCCATGCCGCCCACCGGATCGTGGCGCCAGGCGTCGAAGCCCGCCGAGACGAGGAGCACGTCGGGGGCGAAGGCGCGGAGGGCCGGCAGCACGCGGCCGGTTATCGCCTCGCCGTAGGCCTCGTCGCCGGTGCCTGCCGGCAGCGGGACGTTGAGGGTCGCCCCGCGCCCGGCGCCCACGCCCGTCTCGGAGGCAGCGCCGGTCCCGGGATAGAAGGGGTACTGGTGAGTGCTGGCGTAGAAGACGTCGGCGCGGCTCTCGAAGAGGTGCTGGGTGCCGTTGCCGTGGTGGACGTCGAAGTCGAAGATGGCGACCCGCGCGGCGCCATGGCGCCGGATCAGGTGCTCGGCGGCCACCGCGGCGTTGTTGAAGAAGCAGAAGCCCATGGCGGTGGCGCGCTCGGCGTGATGGCCCGGCGGGCGCACGGCGGCGAAGGCCGCTTCACCCGCGGAGCCGGCGGCGACTACGTGGTCCGCCGCCGCCAGCACCGCCGCCACCGCCGCCCAGGCCGCCGTCCAGGTCCCTTGAGAGAGCGGGTTGTCCGCCGAATCGAGGAGGGCGTCGCCGCGCTCGACGGCGCGGCGGAAGCGCTCCACGTAGCCCTCGTCGTGGACGGCGGCGACCGCCTCCTCGACGCGCTCCATGCCGCCTTCCGGCAGCCTCCCCTCCTCCACTGCCCACCCCTGCGCCCGCAGATGCTCGACGATGCCCGAGAGGCGCTCCGGCCGCTCGGGATAGCCGCGCGGCACCCGGTGCTCGAGACAGCGCAGATCGGTGAAGACGCGCACCATGGAGGGGATGATACCCGGCTACGGTCCCGCCGCGGCCCGCCGCTCGCTGCGGCCCTGGCCGCCGAGATCGCGCCGCGGCAGCTCGATGCCGTCCTCCGCCAGGCGGCGCCGCAGACGGCAGACCAGCGAGTCGACGGCGGCGGGAGCCAGCTCGCCCTCGACGGCGAGCGAGATCTCGCGGCTGCTCCAACCCTCGACGAGAGCGAGCCGCAGGATCCGCAGGTCGCGCCGGCCCGCCGGCTCGCTCGCCAGGCGGCGGCAGAGGGAGGCCACGAGCTGGCGCCGCTCCTCGGCCAGCAGCCGGTCTTCCGGCGTGCCGCGGGGATCGACGGCACGCTCGGCGAGATCGAGCTCCTGGCCGCGGTCGAGCGGCACCAGCCGGCCGCCGCCCCGCTTGGCCGCCAGCGCCGTCCGCAGCTGGTCGATCACCACCCGTTCGGCGATCTTTCCGAGGTAGGAGATGACCTGTCCCTCGCCCTCCGCGCGGCACTGGCGCAGGCGGCGGCCGCCGGCCGCGAAGAGCCGGCAGTAGACCTCCTGCACCAGCTCTTCGACCTGCTCGATCCGCGGGCGCCGGCCCGAACGCCGCAAGACGCGGCGCACCCTGGCCTGCAACCCGCTGCCGTAACGCCGGACCAGATCCTCCCAGCTGGGGACTTCCCAGCCGGCACCGCACGCCGTTTCGAGATCCGCAGTCGTTTCCACTCTCCGCTCCTTTCGAGGAGCGGGGATGCAGAGGGGTTGTGAGGAGACGGCGACGAGCGGCGGGGCAGGACGCCCGGCCGCGACAGGGAGGAG
>DATNKQ010000044.1:0-13601 GCA_035603315.1 Thermoanaerobaculia bacterium | reverse complement strand
GGTGGAAGACGGACCTCATCGTCAACGCCGACGACTTCGGTCGGTCGCGGGAGATCAACGCCGCGGTCGTCCGCGCCCACCGCGAGGGGGTGTTGACGAGCGCCAGCCTGATGGTGACGGGGGAGGCCGCCGCGGAGGCGGTGGCGCTCGCGAGGGAGATGCCGTCGCTGGCGGTCGGGCTCCACCTGGTGCTCGCCGCCGGGCGGGCGGCCCTGCCGCCGGCCAAGATCCCGCATCTGGTCGACGGGGAGGGAAACTTCCCGGTCGACCCGGCGGCGGCCGGACTCGCGCTCTTCCTCAAGCCGGCGGCGCGAGGAGAGCTGGCGCACGAGATCGCGGCGCAGCTCGACCTCTTCGCGGCGACCGGCCTGCCGCTCTCGCACGTCGACGGCCATTGCCACTTGCACGTCCATCCCACGGTCTTCGACCTCCTCCTGCCGCAGGTCCTCCGTCACGGCGCCCGCGGCTTCCGGCTGCCGCGCGACCCCCTCGTCCCCGCCCTGCGGTGGAGCGCCCGCCGGCCGCTCGCCAAGGTTTCGTGGGCTGCGGCCTTTGGCCTCCTGTCGCGGCGCTGCCGGAGGCGCCTGGCGGGCCTGCCGCTACGCGTGCCGGAGCGCTGCCACGGCCTGATGCGGTCGGGCGACATGGGGGAGGCGTACGTGCTCGATCTGTTGGCGCGCATGGGGAAGCGGCCGGCCGGGTCGGCCGAGATCTATTTCCACCCCACGAGTGGCGCGCGCGTGGAGGCGCTGGGACCCAACCCGGACGACCTCGCCGCCCTGCTGTCGCCGCGGGTGCGCCAGGCGATCGAGAACGGCGGCCTGCGCCTCACCACCTACGCGGGGCTCGCGGGGGGGTCGGTATGACGGCCCCGCACGTCGCCCGGCTCGTCCTTGAGGCCGTCCTTACTCTGATTCTTCTGACGAGCTGGGTCTTCTGGATGCTCGCCGCCTGGAGTGCCCGGCGCTTCCTGCGCCGGCGGCCGGAGCCGGATTCGGAGTCTCTGCCGGCGGTCTCGATCCTCAAGCCGCTCAAGGGGGCCGACCATGAGGCCTACGAGAACTTCGCCAGCTTCTGCCGCCAGGACTATCCCGAGATCGAGATCCTCTTCGGCGTCGCCGACGCGGCCGACCCCGCCATCGCCGTCGTCGCGCGGCTGCGGCGAGACTTCCCGGAGATTGCGATCCGCGTGTTGGTGGCCGGCGAGACGGCCGGCAATCCCAAGAGCGGCATCCTCGTCGCGCTGCAGGCGGCGGCGCGGCACGAGGTGCTGGTGGTGAGCGACAGCGACGTGCGGGCGAGCCCGGACTGTCTGCGCCGCATCGTGGCGCCGCTGGCCGACCCGCGGACGAGCCTCGTCAGCTGCCTCTACCGCAGCCGGCTCGCCGCGACCCTCGCGTCGCGCTTCGAGAGCCTCTTCCTGGACGCCGGCTTCCTGCCCGCGGCGATCGTCGCCTACCGCCTGGGTCGGCGCTTCGGCGTCGGCGCGACGATGGCCGTGCGGCGCGCAGCCCTCGAGCGCATCGACGGTTTCGCGGCCTTCTCGCGGAACCTCCTGGACGACTACGAGATCGGCGCCCGCCTGGCCGCCCGGGGCGAGGGCGTCGTGCTCTCCCGGGAGGTCGTCACCCACGTCCTCGGGGCCGGCACCTGGCGGGAGCTGTGGGACCGCGAGGTGCGCTGGTCGCGCGGCATCCGGGCTGCCCGCCTGCGCGACTACGCCGGCCTGCCCCTCACCTTCAGCACGCCGGCCGCCCTCCTGCTCGCCGTGGCGGCGGGCCTCTCGCCCCTCGCCCTGGCGGCGCTGGCCGGCTCGCTCCTCCTGCGCTTCTGGGTCGCCCTGCGTCTATACGCCGATCTCGGTGGGGAGCGAGAGCCGCTCTCGACGCTCGCCTGGCTGCCGCTCCGCGACTGCCTCTCCGCCGTCGTCTGGTGCGCCGGCTGCGCCGGCCGCCGCGTGCGCTGGCGCGGTAGCACCTACAGGCTGGAGCCGGGCGGCCTCATGACGCCGGAACCGTCGGAGCCCTAGTTGACCTTCGCCTTCGCCGGGGGTGCGAAGCGGGAGTCGTCCTCCTTGACGTTGATCTCCACCTTGTCGAGGGTCATCGTCTGCTTCTGCGGATTGTCGGCGTTCTCCGACTCGATGACGTACGGCATCTTCAAGCCGCCGACCTCGCGGAAGTCGCTGAAGAAGGACTCGAAGACGGTGTCCTTGCCGTTGATCTTCCGCGTGCCCTGCCACTCGACCTTGAGGTAGGTGTTGGCGTCGAAGAAGAACGACTGCACGTCGCCGTTGGGAAAGGTGACCTTCAGGCGATAGGCGTCCCTGCCCCCGACCTTCTCCTTGCCCGCCAGCTCCACCTTGTTGCCCTTCTGCTTGTAGTCGACGAAGGGGCCGTCGAAATCGGCCTCGGCGGCGATGTTGCGGAGGTCGTCGGCGGACATCTCTTCGGGCTCCGCCTTGCCGGCGAAGGGATTCACCTGCCAGCCCTTCTGGCCGTCGTAGATGCGCACCAGGGTCATCCCCTGGAGGGTCATCTCCATGTGCATCTTGCCGGGGCGCTTGAGCTCCAGGGAGAAGAGGCCTGCGGCATCGGGGCCGAAGGAGAGGTGACCGGTGACGCGCTGGGTCTGCACGGCCTTGAGGCGGTCGAGCCCGCCCTGCGCCTGCAGGACCTTGGCGATGACGTCGTCCGCGCTCTGCGCGGCGGCCGGCAGGGCCAGGAGGGCCGCGGCGGCGAACAGTTGGAGGGCTCTTCTCTTCACAAACGCTCCTTTTTGCCGGC
The DNA here is from genome assembly GCA_035603315.1 of Thermoanaerobaculia bacterium. Classification (GTDB taxonomy): domain Bacteria; phylum Acidobacteriota; class Thermoanaerobaculia; order Multivoradales; family UBA5704; genus DATNKQ01. Next base: position 10,815 of record DATNKQ010000044.1, on the reverse strand, counting down.
CGATCATACGGCCGGGAGGCCCTGGTCCAGGGCCAGGTTGAGCGATTCTACGATGCCGAAGACCTCCGGGCGGCTGAGCTTGGCGCCGGGACCGTTCTCCTCCACCCGCGCGAGCGTCGCCTGGGCGAGGCGGACGGGCAGCGCGGTGAAGGCGACGATGCCGCGCGGCGCCGCCGCCCGCTGCAGGCCGAGGACGTAGCGGGCGGCCACCCGCAGGTCGCGGCGCGCCAGCCGGAAGACCGGGGCGAGGTCGGCGCCAGCGGAGAGGAAGCGGCGGCCGTGGCTGGCGTCGGCCAGCGAGTCCTTGAGGATGTTGACCAGCTGCAGCGCCTCGCCGAAGCCCGCCGAGCGCTGGCGGAGAAACGCGCTCAGCGGGGTGAGCGCCTTCCGGCCCAGGAGGAAGAGCTCGGTCAGCATCTCGCCGACGATGCCCGCCACGACGTAGCAGTAGCCCTTGAGCTCGTCGACGTCGGCGAGCGCGAGCGAGCCGTCGTCGGCGCCTCCGTGGACGAAGCGGGCCATCCCCTGGACGGTCCTCCGGGTATGCTCGGCGATCAGCCGGCGCGGCGCCTCGCCCAGCCGCCAGCAGGCGGCGAGGACAGCGGGGGCGCGGCGCAGGAGCTCCAGGTAGCCGGGATCGGTGCAGGGCGGCTCGGCCAGCCAGCGCGCGGTCTCGGCCCGCGCCTCCGCGGCCGACGGCTGGGCCAGCAGGCGGCCGAAGCGGTCGAGGGCGTCGAGCTTCTGCTCCCGCTGCCAGAGCTCGGCGTCCTCGAAGGTGTCGGCGATGCGGAAGAGGAGATAGGCGACGCCGACGTGGAGCCGCGTGGGCTCCGGCAGCAGCGGGATGGCGAGCGCGAAGGTGCGGCTGGTCTTCTCGAGGAGGAGCGCGATCTCCTCCTCGCTGCACGCTTCCGGCCTGCCGTCCTCAGCGTCGAACTCCTTCGCCTTCGCCATCGTCATCGTCGCTCCTAGTGGGCGGCCGCCGCCATCTCGCGGCGGGGCGAATCCTCTCCCGCCATCTCATCCTTACGCCGGGCGAGGATCTCCGCCGCCAGCTCCGCCAGCCGGCGCGACCCCAGGGCGAGCCGGCGGTCGAGGTCCAGGAGGGCGGGGAGGACCCGCGGCCGGAGGAGGGCGCGCCCTACCACGCGGGCGTCGCTCACCCCGCCCGCCGCTGTCCGGCAGCGGTTGAAGTCGAGCGGCAGGTCCTCGTCTGCGCGGTCGAGGACGGCGCGCAGGACGAGGTAGGGGATGCCCGCCGCGGCGGCCGCGCGGCCGTAGGCCGCCGATTCGAGGTCGACGATGGCGGCGGATACGGTCCCCAGCGAGCGGACGAGCTTCTCCTTCTCGCGCCGGCCGACGAGGATGCGGTCCGCGCTCACCGCCGTGCCCCTCTGCGCCCTGCCGGTGGCGAGGGCGCGGGCGAGCCAGGCGGCATCCGGCGGGGGGGCGTCGCCGTCGCCGTCGAGCACGCGCTCCGCGGCCAGCAGGTCGCCAGCGGCGAGGCCGGGCGACAGGCCACCGGCGACGCCGAGGACGAAGATCGCCGGCGGCGCCGGCCGGAGGGCGGCTAAAAGGGCCGAGAGGCCGCGGGCGGCGGCGCGCGGCCCGTCGCCGGTCGCCGCCACGGCCACCGGCACGCCCGCGAGGCGGCCGCGGACGAGCCGCGGGCCACCGCCGGGCAGCGGGCGCCCGGCGCGCGGCGCGGCGAGGGCGGCACGGAGGGCGCGGAGCTCGCGATCCAGCGGGGCGACGATGAGGATTGCCTCCTCCTCCCGCGGGATGGCCCCGAGGTCGTCGCCGGCGGTCTTCACCCGCGCCCCCGCACGTAGCCCTTGGCCTTGAACCACTCGACCGCCCGCGCCAGGGCGGGCTCGACCGGCCCCTGCGGCAGACCCAGCTCGCGCACCGCCTTGCCGGCGTCGAAGAACATCCTGTGGCGCGACATGCGCACGGCCTCGACGCTCAGCCGCGGCGGCCGGCCAGCGAGCCGCGCCAGGCCGCCGTCCAGATGGGCGGCGGCGAGCGGCAGCCAGTGCGGGACCTGAAAGCGGGGCGCCGGCAGGCCGGTCAGGGCGGCGAGCGCGTCGAGGATCTCTTTGAGCGTCATGTTGCGGTTGCCGAGGATGTAGCGCTCTCCCGTCCTCCCCTTCTCGGCGGCCAGGAGGTGCCCCTGGGCGACGTCGCGGACGTCGATCAAGTTGAGCCCGGTGTCGACGTAGACGGGGAACTTGCGGTTCAAGAAGTCGAGGATCATCTGGCCGGTGGGAGTGGGCTTCAGGTCGCCCTCGCCGACCGGCGTCGAGGGGTGGACGAGGACCACCGGCAGACCGCGCCCGGCCCACTTCTCGGCGACCTGCTCGGCCTGGAACTTGCTCCGCTTGTAGTGCCCCACCATGTCGTCCAGGGCGACCGGCGTCTCCTCGTCGGCGGGCGTGCCGTCGACCGCCAGACCCAGCGCCCCGACGCTCGAAGTGTAGACGACGCGCGGCACGCCGGCGCCGGCGGCGGCGGCCAGCAGGTTGTCGGTGCCGCCGACGTTGGCGGCATAGATCTCGGCGGGGTCGGCGGCGAACAGCCGGTAGTCGGCGGCGCAGTGGAAGACGGCGTCGCAGCCGGCGACGGCGGCGGCCAGCGACGGCGGGTCGCGGAGGTCGCCCAAGGCGATTTCGACCTCCAGGCCTTCCAGCAGGTCGCGGCGGCTCGCCGGCCGCGCCAGGCAGCGCACCGCCGCCCCTCGCGCCAGCAGCGCGCGCGCCACGTGGGCGCCGACGAAGCCGGTCGCGCCGGTCACCAGGGCTTTCATCCCGATTGGCCGGCGAGATCAGCCGGCGAGGTTCCAGGCCGCCAGGCGCGCCATGTCGAGCGGATGGCGGCGCGCCCCGGCGACCACCGAGGCCTCGAAGCCGGAGTGCATGGCGCAGTTCTGGCACAGGCTGTCCTGGCGCGACTCCCAGTACTCCCAGTCGGTCTCGTTCCAGAACTCCGCGAAGGTGGGCGAGTAGCGCTTGCCGATCAGGTAGCAGGGCCCCTTCCAGCCCAGCGGCGTGAAGGTCACCGTGCTCCACGGCGAGCAGTCGTAGTCGCGCAGGCCGGCCGCGAACTCGAGGAACATCGGCGTCGAGGTGAAGCGGTAGAGCTTGGAGAGGCCGAGGAGCCGCTTGAACTTCTCCTGGATCTCCGCCCGCACGAGGAAGATGTCGCGGTCGACCGACTCGTAGTGATAGCCGGGGGAGAGGAGGATGCCGTCGATGCCCATTCCCGTCAGCAGATCGCAGAGCTGCCGCACCTCGTCGACGTCGGTCTCCTTGAAGACGGTCGTGTTGGTGATGACGTGGTAGCCCAGCCGCTTGCCCTCGCGGATCATGGCGACGGCCTGGTCGAAGACCCCCTCCTTGGCGCAGACCCTGTCGTGGGTTTCGCGCAGGCCGTCCAGATGGACGTTGACGGTCAGGCGCTTGTGGGGCGGGATGACCCCGTAGACCTTCTCGTCGAGCAGCAGGGCGTTGGTGCAGAGGTAGATGTGGCGCCGCCGCGCGAGGATGGCGGCGATGAGCTCGGGAAGCTCGGGGTAGACGGTCGGCTCGCCGCCGCAGATCGACACCGCCGGCGCGCCGCAGTCGTCCAGCGCCTGCAGGCAGGCGGCGACCGGCAGGCGGTCCTTGAGCTTGCCGGTGTGGCGCTCGGTGGCGCAGCCCAGGCAGTGGAGGTTGCAGGTGTAGAGCGGCTCGAGCATGAGGACGAAGGGGTAGCGGCTGTTGCCGGCCCAGGCGTTCTTCGCCTGGTGGCGGATCATGTCGGTGGTGATGTGGAGGGGAAATCTCATGGCACCGCTCCTTCTTGGCGCACGGATGGGGGGGCGTCGCCGGCGATCGGCGAAAGCGGTGCTTCCGCCTCAGCCCCCGCGATGGCGATCTCGAACGGGTAGGGCTCCGGCGCCATCATTTCCACCCACCAGCTGGCGCGGCGCGCATGCTCGGCGAGCGCCATCAGGGGGAAGTAGGTGGCGTAGAGGTGATAGCGCAGGTAGAAGACGCGGGGGAATCCGGTGGCGGTCCACGGCTCGTCGCGCCAGGTGCCGTCGGCGCGCTGGGTGGAGAGGAGGTAGTCGAGGCCGCGGGCGACGGCGGGCCCGGGCATGATCAGAGGGACTCCGAGCTCCTCGGCGGCGAAGAGGGCCAGGAGCGCCCAGGCGGTCTGCGCCGCGGTGCTCAGGCCGATGCCCTTCTCCGCCGGCTCGTCGTAGGAGCGGGGCGACTCGCCCCAGCCGCCGTCGGGGTTCTGCCGCGCGGCGAGCCAGGCGACCGCCCGCCCGCAGGCCTCCTGCCGCCCGGCGCCGCCCGCCGGATGCCGCGAGAGCCCGCGCAGGGCGAGCCAGGTGCCATAGATGTAGTTGCAGCCCCAGCGGCCGTACCAGGTGCCGTCCCCTTCCCGCGCGGCGTCCAGGAAGGCGATGGCGCGCTTCACGGCGGGGACCTCGCGCCCCAGGCCGAGGCGGTCGAGGCACTCGAGGACGCGGCCGGTGACGTCGGCGGTCGAGGGGTCGAGGAGGGCGTTGTGGTCGGCGAAGGGGACGTGGGTGAGGACCTCCTTGTCGCAGCCGCGGTCGAAGGCCCCCCAGCCGCCGTCCTCGTTCTGCATGGCGAGGAGCCAGGCGAGCCCGCGCTCGACGGCGCCGTCCGTCTCCCCGGGAGCGGCGGAGGCGGCAAGGGCGATCAGCACCTCGGCGGTGTCGTCGCAGTCGGGATAGAACGGGTTGCGGTACTCGAAGCACCAGCCGCCGGGTGGCGCGCCGGGCGTCTTGACGCTCCAGTCCCCCGGCCGTGTGACCTCGCGCTCGAGGAGCCACTGCCGGGCCGCGCGGACTGCGGGATGGCCGGGCGCGAGGCCGGAGTCGGCGAGGGCGTGGAGCGCCAGGCCGGTGTCCCACACCGCCGAGAAGCAGGGCTGGAGGCGGAGCGTCTCGCCCTCCTCGATCTCCAGCTTCTCGAGCGCCTCGATCTGCCCGCGGACGGCCGGATGGTCCTGGCCGTAGCCCAGGGCGACGAGGGCGAAGATGGTGTTGACGATGGGGGGGAAGATGGCGCCCAGCCCGTCGCTGTCCTCCAGCCGCTCGAGGATCCAGGCCTCCGCCCGCTCGAGGGCGGGCCGCCGCATGGGCGTCAGCCGGAGCTGCTCGCCGCGCTTGAGGCCGCGGTCGAGGAGGTGGAAGAACCGCCGCCAGAACCGCGAGTCGCCGTTCCGAGGCGACCCCGGGTCTTCGGCCGCCGGCACCCTCAGCTCGGCGATCCCGCACTCCGCTGGCACCGCCCGCACCGGCCGCAGGGCCCAGATGACCGACAGCGGCACGACGATGGTGCGCGACCAGGCGGAGATCTCGTGGAGGTTGAAGTAGAGCCCGCGGGGCAGCAGCATCATCTCCGGCGGCACCGCCGGACAGCGCTCCCAGTCATACTGCCCGCAGATGGCCAGGTAGATCTTGGTGAAGCTGTTGCAGGCCTCGACACCGCCCAGCCGGCGGATGGTCTCCCGGGCCTGCCGCATGTGGGGCAGGCCGGGATCGTCGCCGGCGAGCTTCAGGGCGAGATAGGCCTTGACCGAGGCGCTGACCTCCGGCGGGCCGCCGGGGTAGATCGCCCAGGCGCCGTCGGCGGTCTGCAGCGAGCGCAGGTAGCGGGCGGCCTTGGCCACCCGCCGGTCGGCCAGGCGGCCGAGGAAGTGGAGGAGGAGGACGTACTCGGACTCGAGGATCGAGTCCCCTTCGAGCTCGCCGCACCAGTGGCCGTCCGGGTGCTGGGCGGCGAGCAGCGACGCCTGCGCCGCCCGGATGGCTTCCGGCACTCGCCCGGGAGAGACTTCCCGCACCGCGCCTTCCACCCGGGTCACGTCCGGCTCTTCGGGACTCGCACCTACCCCCATCACGGGTCTAATGTAGCAAAAACGGCCCTTTTCGGGGATGCGGCCTGGCGGTTGCGGGGCGCCGGGCTGCGGGCGGTGCTCAAACTCGCGCTACGCGCTCAAGCAGTTGCGCTCCGTCCTCTCCCGGCACCCGCAACCGAGGGGCCACCTCCTTCGCCCGGTAGGGGCGGGCCCCCGTGCCCGCCCGGCAGCGGTAGGTACAGGCCTTGCACTCGGAACGGCGAGGGGCATTATTCGATGCAATCCACAACCTAAGAGGAGGAGTCCATGCGCAAGGCCATCGTTCTCAGTTTGGTGCTGCTGCTCGGCCTCACCGCCGGCTCGGCGGTCGCCAAGACCAAGTACCACCGCATGATGGGCACCATCGATGCAGTCGACGCCGCGGGCCAGAGCCTGGTGGTGAAGAAGGGCGACGCCAGCTCGACCTTCAAAACCGACAGCTCGACCAAGTTCAAGGTCGGCGGCAAGACCGCCCTGATGTCCGACCTCAAGGCGGGCGACAAGGTCCGCGTCTCCTACACCGAGACCGGCACCGACAAGACCGCCGCCCGCGTCGACGTCCTCAAGCAGGCGCCGGCTCCGAAGTCGAAGTCCCCTTCCTCCTAGAGAAGCGCACGGGTGGCCAGGGGGTGCGGCTCCGCGTCCCCTGGCGCCTCAGACCGGACGCTGGAGCGGCACGCCGGTCGCCGCCGCCTCCAAGACCTGCGGGTCCGGCTTGAGCCCGAAGCCGTCCGCGAGGCGCGGGTAGTAGTTGAAGAGGGCGATCACGTGCCCCACCTCGAGGAGGCCCTGGTCGTCGAACCCGAGGTCGCGGAGCGGCTGCCAGTCGGCGGCCGTCATGGCGAGCGGCGTCAGCGTCATCGTTTCGGCCACCGTGCACAGCGCCCGCTGCCGCAGCGTCAGCTCCGGCAGCTCGCGCCAGCGCCGCGCCTTGATCGCTTCGACGAGCCGCGGATCGTTTTTCTCGACACGCAGAAACTCTGCGTGGGACTGCGTTCAGAAAACGCAGTCCTGCGCCGCCGAGGTGACGGCGGCGAGCATCTCGCGCTCGGCGCGGTCGAGCGCCCCGGGCGCGAACATGATCTCGTTGAAGGCCGCCCGCATCGCCGGGCCGATGCGCGGATGGGCCGACATCAGGCGCGCCATGCGGGCGAGGAACCCGAAGTCGTACGGCGACCGGTGGCCGGTCGGCATGCGCGCCCGCAGCTCGGCCTCGCTGGGCAGGGCGATGAAGGCTTCTGAGGCTTCTGATGAGTCGGACATGAAGGCTCCTTTCGTCGAGACCCGGCAGCAACTCTACAACCTCCGCCCCGGCTTGCTTCGCTGCGATATCCTGCTCGTGGACCCCACTCAGGAGGAGATCATGAGCCCATCCCAGCACACGGTCCGATTCCCTGGAGAGAGCGCGGCCTACCGCGAGGCCCGCGACGAGCTGCTGGCGGCGGAGATCGAGCTGCGGCGCAGCATCGAGGCCGTGGCGGCGAAGCGCCGGAGCCTGCCCTTGGGCGGCGAGGTGCCGGAGGACTACCTGTTCGAGGCCGGCGGCGGTGGTGGCGGCGCGCGGCAGGTCCGCCTGTCGCAGCTCTTCGCCGAGGGGAAGGACACCCTCGTCGTCTACAGCTTCATGTACGGCCCGGAGATGGCGCAGGCGTGCGTCGCCTGCACGTCGATCCTCGACGGGCTGGACGGCGAGGCCCCGCACGTCGAGCAGCGGGTCAACCTGGCGGTGGTGGCGAAGTCGCCCGTCGAGCGCATCCGGCAGTTCGCGCGGCAGCGGGGCTGGCGGAACCTGCGGCTCCTGTCGTCGGCCAAGAACAGCTACAACCGCGACTACCACGGCGAGCAGGCGGACGGCAGCCAGATCTCGAACCTCAACGTCTTCACCCGCCGCGGTGGACGGATCCACCACTTCTACGGCGTCGAGGCCCAGCACGCGCCGGCCGACCCCGGCCAGCACACGCGTCACGTCGACCTCATCTGGCCGTTGTGGAACCTCTTCGACTTCACGCCGGAGGGCCGGGGCGAGAAGTGGAACCCCCGGCTGTCGTACTGAGCATGGCCTTCTCGAACGGCCCACTGCCGGTGGAATTTCGCCCGGCCGCCTACCTCACCAGCGATGAAGGTGAATGGGCGCTGCCCAAGTCCGAGGCCCTGGCCTACCTGCGCTGGGCGAGCGAGCAGGAGCTGGAGATCCTGGGTTTCGATATCTGGGCCCCTACCTTGCCCGGCCCGAGCGTCTGCAGTGGCGACGGCGGCTTCGACGGCGATGCGAGAGAGTGCGCGGCAGAAATCCAGACAAAGGACTTCGCGTACATCCAGCAGACCTTCGGCGTCGAGCCTGTCTTCAACATCTGGGTGGGGAAAGACCGCGGCGAAGTGCGCCGGGAGGGGCTCGAACCCCCAACCGCCTGATCCGAAGTCAGGAGCTCTATCCATTGAGCTACCGGCGCCCGGGGGGATTGTGGCACAGCGGCCGGCCGGCGGACGCACGTAGACTGGAGACGTGCGCCTCCATGCGACCAGAGGGGCGTCCCCTGGGAGCGCCGGCGTCTCGCCGGCACTGCCGGCGGGGCGGGGGTTGGCCTATGCGCTGCTGGGGTTCGCGATGGCCGCTTGGGGCGGGTCGTTCGTCGCCGCGCGGATGCTGCTGGCGCCCGCCGATGCGCGGGACGTGGCGCTCGCGCCCATCCCGCTCGCGGCGCTGCGCTTCACAATCGCGGCGATCCTCTTTGTTCCGCCGATCGCCGTCCGGAGGTGGCGCGGCAGACCTTCGGCCGCGGTGCCGCCGAGGCCGCTCGATCGCGGCGACCTCCTCCGCCTAGCGGCTTTGGGACAGCTCGGCATCACCCTCTACTTCTGGCTGCAATACACGGGAGTCCGGCTCACCAACGCCGGCGTCGCCTCGATCCTCGTCGTCGGCCTGATCCCCATCGCCACCGGCCTGGCGGCGCGGGCGCGGCTGGGCGAGGCGCTCGGCCGGGCGCAGATCCCGGCGCTGGCGTTCGGGCTGGCGGGGGTGGCGGCGCAACGGGGTTCGGGGCTCGCGCTCGGATTCTCGCCGGGCTTCGCCGCCGGCGCCGTCTGCCTGGTCGTCGACGCCGCCTGCTTCGCCGTCTACTCGACGCTTATCCGCGACCTTCGCGCCCGCTACGACGCCCTGACCCTCACGGCCGGCGTCACCGCCACCGGGGCGGCTGGCCTCCTCGTCTTGACCACCCTGACCGGCGGCTGGCGCGAGGTCGCCAGGCTCTCCGGGACGCAATGGCTGGCGGTCGCCTATCTGGCGCTGGTCTGCTCGGTGCTCGCCTACCTCTCCTACAACCGCGCCCTCGCCACCCTGGAAGCGGGCCGCGCGGCAGCCTGGGTCTACCTGGAGCCGCCCATCGCGCTCCTGCTGGGCGCCTGGCTCCTGGGCGAGCGGGTGAGCCCCGCGAGCCTCCTGGGCGGCGCGCTCATCGCCGCCGCCGTGGCGCTGGCGAGCCGGCGGCGCTGATATTCTCGCGGTCGGGCCGAAATCCCGGGCATCGCTCCAACGGCCCGGCGGTCCAGCGCTAAAGCCCGCCATCGGGCCGAATTCCTCGCCATCGGCTCAAAATCCTGGCCGTTGTCCCGATTTCCCGGCCGTTGTCCCGGAATTGGACCTGCCCCGTTTCGGTGGACAGTTTAGGGTTTGTGCGATCTCCCTCCCTCCGCCGTCGTCGTGGCCGGTGGGCTGTGGAAAACGCGCAGCGTTTTCCAAGGGGTGTGGGAGGGTGCCGGGTGGTGGGTGGGGGTGGCAGCCTTCCATACTCCGGCAGATCGCCGGCCGGGGTGATGGGGGTCCGGGGGAAGAGGGGATGTTCTCCACATGCATGGCTCACGCCGCCACTGCCTGCCGCTCGAATTCGGCCGGGCTGAGGTATCCGAGCGCCGAATGCCGCCGGCGGGAGTTGTACCAGGCTTCGAGAAACTCGAAGACCGCAAGCCGAGCCTCGGCCTGAGTCTTGAACTTGCGACGATCGAGCAGCTCGCACTCGAGCGTGGCGAAGAAGCTCTCGCACATCGCGTTGTCGAAGCAGTCCCCGACCGAGCCCATCGATGGGCGGACTCCGGCCTCGCGGCATCGTGAGCCGAAAGCGATGGAGGTGTACTGCGTTCCCTGATCGGAATGATGGATGACCGCGGCCGGCCGCCGCTGCCCGAGAGCCATGTTGAGCGCCTCCAGCACCAGCTCGGTACGCAGATGGCTGGCCATCGACCAACCCACCACGCGGCGGCTCCAGACGTCGAGCACCACGGCCAGATAGAGAAACCCCGACCCGGTCGGGATGTAGGTGATATCGGCGACCCAGAGCTGATCCGGGCCCTCGGCAGAGAAACGACGCTCGACCAGATCCGGCGCCGGCCGGCGATCGCGATCGCGATCGCGCACGGTGGTGCCGAACTGTCGGCGACGACTGACACCTTGGAGATCGACTTCTCGCATCAGGCGGGCCACCCGCTTGCGGCTGACACGAGTGCCCTCAGCGGCCAGCTCGGCGTGGATCCGCGGAGCTCCGTAGGTCCCCCGCGACCGCTGATGAATCGCCCGGATCTCGCCGAGCAATCCCTCGTCCGCTTGCGAACGCTTCGACGATGGTCGCCGCGACCACGCGTAGAAGCCGCTGGGGGAGACGCCCAGCAGCCGACACATCCTCTGCACCGAGTACGAGGCCTGGTTGGCTCTCACGAATCCGAACCCCGGGGCGGGACCGATCCGGTCTCCCGAGCAAACCAGGCCGCGGCTTTTGCCAGAATCTCCCGATCTTCACGAAGCTGCCGGTTCTCCCGCCGCAGACGACGCAGCTCCTCGCGCTCCGCGCTCGTCAGCCCGTCCTCGCGGCGCCCCTCATCGATATCTGCCTGCTTGACCCAGTT
>DATNKQ010000035.1:0-13082 GCA_035603315.1 Thermoanaerobaculia bacterium | reverse complement strand
ATGACAAGCCCTAAGTTCTCGCGCGGCTACCGCGTCGGATGGTTGACCTCCGAGAAAGATTCACCGACCCAGGCTGACAGGCCCGTGGCTTTTCCGATCAATCGGGAGGACACGCTCTGAGCGGGCCTTCCGAGCGCGGCGCGCCGATCGGAGTGTTCGACTCCGGAGTAGGCGGGCTCACCGTGGTGGCCGCCCTCCGCCGGCGGCTGCCGCGCGAGTCGATCCTCTATCTCGGCGACACCGCGCGCCTCCCCTACGGCAGCAAGTCGCCGGAGACCGTCACCCGCTACACCCGCCGCAACGTCGAGTTCCTCATCGAGCGCGGCGTCAAGGCCGTCGTGGTGGCGTGCAACACCGCCTCCGCGGTGGCCCTGGACGGCCTCGAGAGCCCGGTTCCCATCTGGGGGGTGATCGAGCCGGGCGCCGCCCGCGCCGCCGCCGTCAGCGCGGGGAGCGTCGGCGTCATCGCCACCGAGTCGACGGTGCGCTCCGGCGCCTATCCGCGCGCCCTCCGCCGGCTGCGCCCGGAGCTTATGATCGCCAGCCAGGCCTGCCCCCTCTTCGTACCTCTCGTGGAGGAGGGCTGGCACGACGACGACGTCACGGCGCAGGTCGCCGAGCGCTATCTCCGGCCGCTCCTCGACTCCGGCATCGACACCCTGGTCCTCGGCTGCACCCACTACCCGCTCCTGCGGCCCCTGCTGGCGCGGGTGGCCGGCCCCGGGGTCGCTCTCGTCGACTCCGCCGAGACCATGGCGGAGACGGTGGCGTCGGGGCTCGCGGCAGCCGGCCTCGCGGTCGCCGGGGACGCGGCGCCCGTCCTTCGCCTCTGCGTCACCGATGCCGGCGAGAGCTTCCATCGCCTCGCCGGCCGCATCCTCGACGACCCCGACCTGCCGCTCGAATGGGTCGAGGTCGTATAGGCCGCTAGAATGGAGCTATGACGACTCAGAACCGTCCCCATGGCCGCGCCGCCGACGCCCTCCGGCCCGTGCGCATCGAGATCGGGGTGATGAAGTTCGCCGAGGGCTCGGCGCTGATCGAGCTCGGCGACACGCGGGTGGTGGTGGCGGCGAGCGTCGAAAACCGCGTCCCCGCCTTCCTGCGCGACACCGGCAAGGGCTGGCTCACCGCCGAGTACTCCATGCTGCCGCGCGCCACCCACAGCCGCTCGGCCCGCGAAGTCTCCCAGGGCCGTCCGTCGGGCCGCACCTCCGAGATCCAGCGCTTGATCGGCCGCAGCCTGCGCGCGGTCGTCGACCTCGTCGCGCTGGGCGAAAGAACGCTGACCCTCGACTGCGACGTCCTGCAGGCGGACGGCGGCACGCGGACTGCGGCGGTGACGGGCGCCTACGTGGCGACCGCGCTCGCCTGCGCCCGCCTGCTGTTGACGGGCGATGTCGCCACCTGGCCGCTCCTCGCACAGCTCGCTGCCGTCTCGGTGGGGGTGGTCGGCGGCACGCCGCTCCTCGACCTCGAGTACGTCGAGGACCAGGTGGCCGAGGTCGACATGAACGTGGTCGCCACCGCCGACGGCTCGCTCGTCGAGATCCAGGGGACGGGGGAGAAGCGGAGCTTCCGGCGCGCCGAGATGGACGCCCTCGTCGACCTAGCGCAGAAGGGGATCGGCGAGCTGGCCAAGGTGCAGAACGAGGCCCTCGCCTCAACCCTGGCCGAGGTCGCCGCCGTGCAAGCGAAGTCGCACCGGCGCCCGGCGCCCCCCAAGCAGGAGAAGGACCTCTGGGGAAGACCGTAGGGTAGGAGAGGAAACCGCGTAGGGCGCGCTCTGCGCGCCGCCGTCCCGGCCGGCGGGAGTCACGCCCAGCCGATCGAAGTCGCTCCCTCTGGACGGGAGTCGATCCACTTCGATGGGAGTCACTCCCGTTCAATTGGAGTGACTCCACGTCAACGGGAGTCAGTCCACGTCGATTGGACTGAATCCCAGCCGCTGGGAGTCAGTCCTTTTCAATTGGATTGAATCCACGTCGTTGGGCGACCCTTTTTAGTCCGCTTTAGAGGGCGTTTTCCATGTATTTCAGTTGTCCGCCACTTTCAAAGTTACAATTTTCGCAACTTTTGTTGACTTCCTCCCTCCCGTCCGCGAGACTGCCCCGCGACAGAGCTTCCGGCCAGCCGCAACCCGCGCGGCAACGGAGCCGTCCGGCGCCTGAAAGGAGGAGAGATGATTCGCCCAAAAGGGTGAAGGCAGGAAAAACAAGCGGACGGAATGGGGCCGAACCTGGCCGGTGACCCCATCCCGCCCATCTTCCGAGAGAACCAAAAAACTGGCCCCCGCGGAGTACAGAGTCTACCACGCGGGGGCCCCAACCGTTTCAAGGGACGGAAAGGACCTACCACCATGGCTACTCGTTCGTTCGAAGAGAAGATCAACGACTGGCAGAAGCTGCACGACAACATCACGCCCGAGCTCCCCAACATGCCCCAGGCCGCCAACGACCACGCGGCGCTGGAGCCCCTGCTGGCCGAAGCCCGCACTGTGCAGGCGCAGCAGGACATCCAGGTCGCGCAGCTGCGGTCCACCAACCAGCGCCGCCGGGAGATCGCCAAGTCGGCGACCGACCTCCGCAACCGTCTCGCCGCCACGGTCAAGGGCAACCTCGGCCTGGAGGACGAGAAGCTCCTCGAGTTCGGGATCCAGCCCCGGCCGCGCGTGATCCGCCACAAGCGGCTCTCCGCGGAGGAGCAGGCGGCGTTCCTCACCAGCGCCGCCGCCAAGGCCCAGGCCAAGGCCGCCGCCAAGGCAGCGGCGAAGGCCGCAGCCAAGGCGACGGCGGAAGCCGCGGCGATGGTCGTCTAGTAGCGTCCGCCTCTGCTGTTGAAGGCTTCGAGGGCGCCGGGAGGGGTTTCTCCCGGCGCCCCTTTTTGGTCTGCCTTGCGGCCACAACGCCCTTTTGCCGCAAGTGGAGACTAAGCTCCCGCCGCACTCCGCCTCTTGATACACTGTTGTTTACCTAGCCACAGCGAAGGCGCGGACGCACTCCAAATGACCTGCCCGTCACAAAGCTCCACCGAACCCAGCTGGCTGCAGCGCCTCGGCTCCCTAGTAATTGGAGCTGGAGCAGGAAGCCGCGCCGCTTTGCATGGTGTTCAAACTAAGGTTACACTGTGGAAGAGGTAATCCAAATGGTAAATGCTCCGAAACTTGAGGCTACCCAGGAAGATGTGCTCTGCATGGTGGTTGAGGCGAGCCGTCGAGTAGCCGCCACAGATCGGCAGAAGTTCTACGCGATAGGAAGCTTCGGGGGGACGACGCTACAACATCCGGGATTGGGAAGCGAAGCAGTGCCCATTTACGAGGGGGATATCGAAACGTTGGGCCGGATGGGATTGCTCTTCGTTTCAGATCGCCAACGCGATGTGCTGACTTTCGATGTCAGCCCCAGAGGTTTCGAGGTGTACGGTGAGCTTAAGCGACGTAAGGGCGAGTCAGTTGAACGCATTGAGTCCGAGGTCCGACGCTTCCTGGACTCAACAGAATTCGCAGCGAGGTATCCCCTAGCTCAAAAGAAGTGGTCACAAGCCGAGTCTTTACTCTGGGACTCGAATTCGAATGGTGACTTTACCACTATCGGACACCTTACACGTGAAGCGATGCAGGAGTTCGCTGACGCTTTGGTGCGTCAAATTTGTCCCACTGAGGCCGTAGGAAGTAAAACTGAAGTCATAAAAAGAATTCGGACCGTTCTCAATGAACGGGTACAGCTTGGTAAAGTAGAGAAGCCGTTCGTAGAAGCACTTCTCTCATATTGGGGGGCGGTAAGTGACTTGGTTCAGCGCCAAGAGCATGGTGGTCAAAAAGAAGGAGAAGCGCTCGGCTGGGACGATGCACGACGGGTTGTGCTCCAGTTAGCAATCACGATGTTTGAAATAGATACCGTGGCGAGACGCCATTCGTGAACGTGTATCAGCCCCTTGTACCGCAAGACAGATTATGAAGAAACCTCGGATCTACATCGACACGTCAGTGCTCGGTGGCTGCTTTGACGTTGAGTTCTCGGAATGGTCCAACAGCTTGATGAAAGATTTTGCCGAAGGCACCTTTCTGCCGATCCTCTCCGATGTCGCGGCCGCCGAAGTGCAAGACGCCCCAGAGGAGGTTCGCGAGAAGTACGAGGTTCTGTTGCTCAGCGATCACGAGTTCATTCTCGTCACAGAGGGGGTTATCGAGCTTGCAGATGCCTACCAGCGGCGGAGAATCCTCACTCCTAAATTCTACGACGACGGGCTGCATATCGCCCTCGCTAGCGTAGCTGAAGCGGACCTGCTAGTCAGCTGGAACTTCAAGCACATCGTGCATTTTGAGAAGATTCGCCTCTTCAACTCTGTAAACTTGGAGCAAGGTTACAAACCACTACAAATTTACTCCCCACGTGAAGTGACAAGAGCTTAGGGAGATTCACTTATGGGCGACCCCAGGATCAAGGCCGTTGAGATGGTTCGGAGAATCCGCGACGCGCACTACGCGCAACTCAAGGATTCCTCCCCGGAGGAGAAGATCGCGTTTTTCCGGGAGAAGGCCCGAGCCTTGCACGCTGAGTTAGGACGGCCCGAGGTGGTTCTGGATAAGCCCGCGCCTGAACAGACGCGCAAGCGCCGGTGAGGGCGGCTCACGATGCGAGCTGTTTCCTCTGCTTTGGTGGTCTTCCTCGGGCTGTTCATCGGGAACGACGCTGGAGCAGCGCCGGCTGTCGAACGGGACCTCGCCTATGGCTCCGATGCGAAACAGCGGCTGGATCTCTCCGTTCCCGCGGTCAAGGGGTGCCCCACCGTTCTCTTCATCCATGGCGGCAGCCTCACGACAGGCGACAAGGCGGACGAGGACTACGGAAAAGTCTGCGCACCTTTCCCCGATGCCGGGATCGCCTGCGCCAACGTGAACTACCGGTTGGCGCCGGGCGCCGCTTGGCCGGCACAGGCCGAAGACGTGGCAGCCGCCGTGGCCTGGGTGCGAACGAATATCCGTACGCGCGGTGGCGATCCACACAAGTTGTTCCTCCTTGGGCACAGCTCGGGAGCTCGGCTAGTCGCGCTCGTGGGCACGGATGAACGCTACCTCGCCCGTCAAGGCCTGAAGACGAGCGACCTGCGCGGCATGATCCCGATGGGCTCCATCACATGGGACGACGAGCTGGAGCAGGCCCTGCCGCAGTACGGCCGCGGCCGTGTCGAAGAGGCTTTCCGACGGGACCCCGCCAACCAGATCTACGCGAACCTCGACACTTACCTGGATTCCTGGCCGATCCACCACGTCCGAGCCGGACTGCCGCCCTTCCTCTTCCTGATCGCGGAGGCAGAGACCGAGCACCCTCCAGTTCTGAAGACCAACAAGAAGTTCGTCGAGGACGCCAGTGCGCTAGGTAACCGGGCCGAGTACAGAGTTCTGCCAGGCCGGACGCACTATAGTGCGATCCGGAAGCTGGCCGAGCCGGGCGACGCGGTGTTCGCAATCGTGCGGAACTTCGTACAACAGCTCGGAGGAGTCCAATGAAGATTCAGCTAACGAGCGTGCTGGTGGAGGACCAGGACAAGGCCCTCCAGTTCTATACGGAGGTCCTGGGCTTCGTGAAGAAGCAGGACATGCCGGTGGGGAAATTCAAGTGGCTGACCGTCGTTTCGCCGGAAGGGCCGGACGACGTCGAGCTGCTGCTCGAGCCCAACGAAAACCCGGCGGCCAAAACCTTCCAACAGGCCCTCTTCCAGCAAGGCATCCCCGCCACGGCCTTCGCCGTCGACGACATCCAGGCCGAGCACGAGCGCCTGAAGAAGCTGGGCGTAGTCTTCAAGACGGAGCCGACGAAGATGGGGCCGGTCACCATCGCCGTCTTCGCCGACACCTGCGGCAACCTCATCCAGATCTACCAGAAGTGACTCCTGCCGCTTGGAGACATCGCTGACTGCCCCGAAGGCAGAACAAGACTCGCGTAATAAAACTGGCGCAGTTCGTGCGCCTCAGTACCGCATAGGAGGGATGCCATGCTTGGAAAAAGAAGCGCAGACGAAACTAGACAAGAGATACAAACATTCTTGATATCGGTTGGCGTAACGGGCGTCGGATTCCTAGTCTTCTTCTTGCTCAGGTATGCAGTAGGTCGGTGGTTTCCTCGCCACCCTTTTCTTGGCGAAATGATCACCCATATCGCGGTCGGGTTCCTGGTGGCCGGAATTATCATCGTCGCCCTTGAGTTCAATGCCCACAGGCTTCTCCATCGCCAAGTTCACGGGTTCTTGGAGTCAGTTTCGAAGAACGTGTTTCAGGCTCTCCTCGAACGGATCGTTCCGAAGGAGATCTTTGAGGAGATGAATGACATTCTTCGCGGCAAGGTGATCCGCAAGAACTGCGAGTACGTCATTACTTTCGCCAAGCACTACCCGGATATGCCTCGCGACTATTTTGTTATCCGCCGCATCCTGACTTTCACTGTGGAGAATTTGCTGAATGAGCCAACAGACTTTCCTGTCCGCTCCATTTACTCTGGAAGCGAGGATCTAGCCTCTGCTGCGTGGATGGGTCGGCAATATCATTTGAAGCTCATGGTGGACAACCAGCAAGTGGAGATCAAGAAGGGAAAGAACCTCCTCGTCAGAAATGGCCTGACCGTACTCCACCATCCGGTTCACCTCGGTTCGAAGGGCTCGGCGGAGGTTTTCCTGCAAAGCGAAGAACCCTGTCGAATTGATGCGAGCCGGAACTCGTATATTCAAGGTACCCCCGCAATTGGAATTCGGGTAAACATCCACAATGAACTACCCGATGTCATCGAGATCTTATCCGTGCAAATGAACCATCCTGCGCGAGAGCTTATGAAAACTACTCCGGAGCTAGGCCGCTACGTCCTCGACCGAGCTTTCTTGCCGGGCCAGGGCTTCGAGATTGCATGGAAGACGCTGCCAAGCGTAGGTGCGAAGGAGAGCGGCAGTGTGACTCCAGCGCCGGGATCGTGATCTTGAGGCCCATAAGAGACGACAAGGGGGGAGCGGCAGTCGGCCGTTTCCCCCCTTGGCTCATACTCTGTGGTGCTCTACCTCAACCGTCGATAAATCCTTCGTACATTCTCACCTCCGATCGTCGGGGCGGGCAAAGCGGACTGATGCTCTGGTCGCCAAGTTAGAGGCATCTATATTCCTAAACAACACGGTGCGGTAAAGACGCAAATTCGAGCCGCGTCTTGGCGTGCTCCTTGGCGGAGCGGAAGGCTAGCCGCCATAAGGATCGATAGTTGAGCTCGCGTCCTGACGTGACCCGCCGGCCTGAGTCGCGTCGGTCCCGCCAGTCACGACGCTCGCTGCCCAGCGCAGCAAGGAGTCCCAAAAAGAGACCGGGCCCCCGTGATGGGTCGGTGCCGCCAAAACGGTGGCCGGCGCCAGCAGGGCGATGGTGAGGATCACTCCAATTACTGTCCTCCTCATACTGTCCCTCCATGATCCCTCGATCAGATCCGCCTCCATGGCAGACGACGGGGAAGATTAAGATGTGCTGGCAGCGGCCGTGCGACAGAGATCATAGAGTCCACGCATTCCCCGCAGGCGCCGGAAAGGAAGGATCCTCCAATGACGCTGAACACGAGTTCGAGATTTTCTTCAGCTTCCATAAACTGTCCATGCGTTCGAGTCTCGCAGTGCTTAACGAAGCATCCTATCACGCGATTTGTGCAGCTAATGCAAGAGGGAATAAAGGAAGATGCCTACACAAAGGTCTATATCTAAATGAATGGCCAAAGGCGGACCAAGGCACATGACTGCGAACAGTTTGAGCAGAGAGATTAAGAACATGCTCATCAAATGGGCAAATGACGAAAAACTTCAAGCGGAAGGGGGTTGTATGATGCTCAAGCCTCGCGGCCGATTGGCCTCTCCGGCCTCGAAGCCGTCTCTTGGCAATGGGGAGCGAGTGCTTAGGGAATCCGTCAATCTCGCAGCCAAGCTGGCGACCTTCTCCGCGCACTGGTCGCCGAAGACCGTCGCAGAGTTCAACGGCGATGACGTCATGGTCGTCAAGGTTCAAGGCGAGTTCGTTTGGCACTCCCACGCCGACACGGACGACTTCTTCCTCGTTCTCCAGGGTCGCCTTACGATCGAGCTTCGCGACCGCAAGGTCCAGCTCGGGCCGGGAGAGCTGTTCGTCGTTCCCAAGGGGGTGGAGCATCGGCCGGTGGCGGAGGAGGAGGTTCATCTGCTGCTGATCGAGCCCAGCGGGACGCCGAACACGGGCGATGTGGCCACGGCGGCGCCGCGCGAGCTGATCTAACGACCTCGTCCTGTAGCGCGCAAACCCATGAAATGTCATCCTGAGCGTGAGCGAAGGATCTGGGGGAAGGGCGGCGCGAAGCCCTTTGCTACCAAAGGCTTGGAAGGCCTCCCGCCGCCTAGATCCTTCGCTCGCTCAGGATGACAGTCTTAAGTTCTCGCGCGGCAACCGAGCCGTAGGCTCTGAGCGCAGGAACCCAGGGCCGGGCGTTCCTGCGCTTTCCCCTCGACTTCCCTTAGAGGACGGTGCCCTTGAGCTCTACCTCGATCACCGGCATCTTGGGGCTGTCGGTGTGGACCGTCAGCTTGCCGCCGAAGGGTCCCTTGCCGAGCGCCGGGTTGAGGGTCAGGAAGACCTGATACTCGCGGCCGGCCTGGAGCTGCGAGAGCTTGGCGTCGATCCCCTTGATGGGGTTGTCGACGCTGGTGACGTTGATCGACTCGGTGGCGAAGTTGCGCACGTTGAGAGCCTTCTTGAGCGGCTCCTTGAGCTCGATCTGTCCGAAGTCAGCGACCGGCGGGGTCACCGCGATCACCGGCCGCACGAAGCCCGAGACCGGGATCTGCACCAGCTTCTGCTTGGGGTGGTTGGTGTGGATGGAGACGTAGTTGGCGAGCGGCCCCACCGGCGCGTCGTTCGACAGCGTCATCTCGACCCGCCACTGCTTGCCCTTGAGGTCGGCCTGGCGCTCCGCCGCCGTCGCCTCGTGGAAGGTGACCTTCAGGGCCGGCATCGGCGACTCGACGTCGAGGATGTCGAACGGCGTGCCGTCGGGGGACCACACCGTCTGCGCGATGGTGCCCTGCTGCGGCTCGCGCTGGACGACCGAGTAGCGGGCGTACCCCGGCTTGACGCTGATGTAGGGCTCGACCTTGGCCTTGATGGTGAGCTGGATCTGCGGGTTCTCGGGGTCGTTGGTGAAGACGGTCACGAACTTGGCGATGGGGCCGTTGAAAGTCGAGGTGTCGACCGCCGCGTGCACGACGCCGGTCTTGCCGGCCGCGATCGTCTTGTCGAAGCTGGCCACCGTGCAGCCGCAGGCGGGCGCCACGTTGGTGATCTCGAGGACGGCGTTCCCCTCGTTCTTGATCACGAAGTCGTGGGCGATGCTGTCGCCCTTGGGCACCGTCCCCACGTCGGCAATGGGCTCGACGGCGACGGCCTTGGGCTTGCCGGGGGCGCTGCCCTGGGCGAGCGCCGACAGCGCGACCAGGAGGAGCGCGCAGAGTGTCAGAATGGCGGTCGTGGTGTGACGTTTCATGCTGCCTACTCCTTTGTTAAAGAGGCGTGTCGATCCTCGCGGACCGGAGGGCCAATGCTACACTCGCCGCCTCGAATGGGAAAGCCAGCCGCGCAGCTCGACATCTACTGCATGGCCGTCGGCGGTACGGGGATGGCTCCGCTCGCCTGCCTTTTGCAAGAGCAGGGCCACCGGGTGAGGGGGACGGACGGCCCCCTCTATCCGCCCATGAGCACCCTCTTGGAGCAGGCCGGGATCCACCCGCTCGCCGGCTACGATCCGGCCCATCTCTCCCCCCGCCCCGACCTCGTGGTGGTGGGCAACGCCATCCGCCGCGACAACCCCGAGGCCGTGGAGGCCGAGCGCCTGGGGCTGCCGCTGCTGTCGATGCCCCAGGCCCTCGCGCGCTTCTTCCTGGCCGACCGCCGGCCCCTGGTGGTGGCGGGCACGCACGGCAAGACGACGACGAGCGCCATGGCGGCCTGGGTCTATGCCGCCTGCGGCGCCGACCCCGGCTATCTCGTCGGCGGCGTCCCCCACGACCTGCCGGCGAGCTTCCATTCCGGCGGCGGCCCCCGCTTCGTGATCGAGGGGGACGAGTACAACGCCGCCTATTTCGACCGCGGCCCCAAGTTCCTGCACTACCGGCCGGAGACCCTCGTCCTGACCAGCGTCGAGTACGACCACGCCGACCTCTATGCCAGCCCCGAGGCGCTCCTCGAGGCCTACGCGCAGCTCCTCCGGCTGCTGCCGGCGGACGGCTGTCTGGTGGCTTGCGGTGACTCGCCCGAGGTCCGCGCGCTGGCCGCCGGCGCTCCCTGCCCGGTCGTCTTCTACGGCCTCGACCCCGCGAACGACCTCCATCCGCTGGGCGCCGTCGACGCCCGGCCCGAGGTCAGCCGCTTCCGCGTCCGCGACGGGGAAGGCGAGGTGGAGATCGTCCTGCCGCTCGCCGGCGAGCACAACGTCGCCAACGCCCTGGCGGTGTGGGCTGCGGCCCGCCGCGACGGCATCCCCGCCACCGCCGTCGCCGCCGCCTTCGCCCGCTTCCACGGCGTCAAGCGGCGGCTGGAGGAGCTCACGGCGGCCGCCGATGCGGTGGACGGCTGCGGGGGCGTCACCGTGGTGGACGACTTCGCCCACCACCCGACGGCGGTCGACAAGACCTTGGGCGCCCTCCGCCAGCGCTACCCCGGCCGCCGCCTCGTCGTGCTCTTCGAGCCGCGCAGCCTGACGGCCGGCCGGCGAATGTTCTTCGCCGCTTACCGCGCCGCCTTCGCGCAGGCCGATCGGGTGCTCTTCGCGCCCACCTTCCACCAGGGCCGCCTGGCTCCCGAGGAGCGGCTCGACTTCGCGGAGCTGGCGGCCGAACTCTCCGCCGCCGGCGTCCCCGCGACCCTCTGCGCCGACACCGCCGAGGTCCTGAGCAGGACCCTCGAGGAGGCGCGCGACGGCGACGTCGTGGCGACCATGTCCTCGGGCTCCTTCGACGGCCTGCCCCACCGCCTCGCCGAGGCCTTCGCCGTTCCGCGCGGCGCTACGGCGGCGGTTCCGTAGCGCCCCCACCTGTGGGGGGCGCTTCTTCCCGCAAGCGATGCTCCAACATGCGGGCGGGGCCGAAGGCGGGGTTCTGCAGCGCCTCGCCGGCCACTCCCCAGACCGCCTCCTCCGGCACCAGGCCGATGATCTCGGTCTCGATCACGCGGGTGCCCAGCGCCTCCGCCTCGCGGCGCACGCGGTCCAGGGCCGCCAGCATCGAGGTGCGGCGGAAGTCGACGAGGTTCATGCTCACCTGGGCGCGGCGGCGGCTGGCCAGGTAGACCCCCATGGCCCGCACGGCCGGCAGCCCCCCTCCCGACTCGCGCACCCGGCGGGCGATGGCCCTGGCGATCTCGCGGTCCGCGGTCTCCAGGACGGCGTTGAATGCGATGAGGAAGAAGCGGGCGCCGATCACCGTCACCCCGGCCGTCGGGTGGACGCGGGCGGGGCCGAAGTCGGGGGCCCATGCCGGATCGGCGAGCTTGGCGGGAAAGCCCTCGAAGCCGCCGCTCCGGATGTCCGCCAGCAGGCGCCGCCCGGCGACCCGGGCCGCCTGGTCGTAGAGGTAGACGGCGAGGCCGAAGCGCTCGGAGACCGCGGCGGCGAGCGCCACGGCGGCGTCGACCGCCGCCGACATCGGCGCGCCGGCGAGTGGCACGAAGGGGGCGACGTCGACGGCGCCCACCCGCGGGTGGACCCCCTGGTGGCGGGTCAGGTCGATCTCCCGGAGCGCCGCCCCGTAGAGGGCCAAGAGCGACTCGTGGAGCGCCGCCGGCTCGCCGGCCAGAGTCAGGACCGAGCGGTTGTGGTCGGGGTCGGAGGAGACGTCGAGGAGGCGGACGCCGGCGGGCGATCGCGCCGAGTCGACGAGGCGCGCCACCACCTCCGGGCGCCGGCCCTCGCTCACGTTGGGCACGCACTCGAGCCACGCCACGAGGGCCAAAGTATAGCAAGGCCGGAGGTTGTGCCTCTGTGGCGACTTTGTTAGGATACACGTCGTACTCCGCGAAACGGTTCGCTCTACCTACCCGTCGAGATGACTTACTCCGGCAATCCTTCCCTCTCCGCGGACGCGCAGCAACGAATTCTCGGCACCTTCGAGCAGACCCTGGACCTGGCCGAGCAGGGCAGCCGCCAGGAGGCGCTCCTGGGCTGCGACTTCGTGCTGCGCATGGATCCCCAGTTCGAGCCCGCCCGCCGCCTCCTCGAACGGCTGAAGGCGACGACCGGCGCGGTCGCCGTCGGCGACCTCAAGGCGGCTGCCCCGGCGACGGGAAACGGCCCGGACGAGCTCTACTCCGGCTCCCTCCACGACCTGCCGGACCTCCCCGATCTCCACGATCGCAGCCATGAGTTCCCCGAGCTGCCCCCCGAGCCTGCCGGGCCAGCCGCCTCCACGGCACATACGGTAGCTACAGACAGCGGCGATCTCCACGCCCGCCTCCTCGCGCTGCTGACGGCGCGGCGCTTCCAGGACGTCATGACCCTGGTGGAGAGCGAGAGCGCCGCCGTCATGGCCGACCCGGAGCTGGGGAAGCTCGCCCAGGCCGCCTACGAGCGGTCGGAGGCCGAGCCCTACGTCACCAAGTTCCTCGGCAAGGTGCGGGAGACCATCGCCGCAGGCCAGCTCGACGAGGCGGCGAAGCTGCTCGACAAGGCCCGCTCGCTCGACGCCACCCATCCCGGAATCGCCGAGCTGGCGGGCCTGCTCGCCCGGCAGGCACCGGCGCCGGCGATGCCACCGGCTTCGATCGCGCCGCCGTCCTCGCCGGCCGCGGCCCCGCCAGCTCCGACCGCGCAAGCTCCGGCCGCGCCGCCGTCGCGGGAGCTGCCGCCGGCATTGCGGCCGGCCGTCGCCCCGGCCATGGATCTCCTGCAGACCGCGTCGGCGGGCGACTCGGAGAGCGAGCGCCGCATCTCCCAGCTGCTGAACGACGGCCAGGCGGCCCTCGACGCCGGCGACCCCCAGGCCGCCATCGATGCCTGGTCGCGGATCTTCCTCATCGACATCGACCACCAGGAGGCGGCGCGGCGCAT
>DATNKQ010000022.1:0-4477 GCA_035603315.1 Thermoanaerobaculia bacterium | reverse complement strand
CTCCCCCCCCGCCGCCCGCTGGCAGTTCGCCGGCCTGCGGCTGGCCCGCGACGCCCGCTAGAGCAGCCGCCTACTCCGCTGTCCCGCCCTCGGCGCTGGCGGTGATCTGCTGCAGGGCCTGGCGGACGGCCTCCAAGCCGCCGCCGCTGGCCTCGCCGAGCTGGCTGGCGTGGTCGCGGGCGGCGCGCAGGGTGGCGAGGCGCTGGCGGTAGACGTCGAGCCGCGCCAGCGCCTCGGCGCGGCGCTCCTCGAGGCTGGGGTCC
Organism: Thermoanaerobaculia bacterium; assembly: GCA_035603315.1. Taxonomy (GTDB): domain Bacteria; phylum Acidobacteriota; class Thermoanaerobaculia; order Multivoradales; family UBA5704; genus DATNKQ01. Next base: position 4,214 of record DATNKQ010000022.1, on the reverse strand, counting down.
TCCAGGCGCTCGATCACCGCCGGCAGGTCGGTCAGCCGGTGGCAGACGAGGAGGGCGTCGCAGCCGGCGGCGAAGGCCGTCAAGGCGCGGTCGGGCAGCTCTCCCCAGCCGGCGAGCGCCTTCATCTCCAGGTCGTCGCTGACCACCCAGCCCTCGAAGGCCAGGCGGCCGCGGAGGAGCCCGCCGATGATCTCCGGCGAGAGGGTGGCGGGGCGCATGGTCGAGTCGTAGGCGGGGTAGGCGCCGTGCCCCACCATCACCGCGCCGGCCAGCTCGGCGAGGGCAGCGAAAGGTTCGAGGTCGGCCGCGAGCTCGGCGGCGGGGAGAAAGACGGCCGAGCCCTGGTGGTGGGTGTCGGCGCCGGCGCCTCCCAGCCCCGGGAAGTGCTTGACGCAGCCGCCGGCGCCGCCCGAATGGAGGCCGCGCAGGAAGGCGCGGGCGCGGGGGATGACCTGCTCGGGGCTGCTGCCGAGATAGCGGCCGTCGAGGGCGTTGTCCCGCTCGCCGCGGTCGAGGTCGACGACCGGCGCAAAGTCGACGTCGACGTCGAAGAGGCGGAGCGCCTGGGCGATCCAGCGCCCGGCCTGGAACGCCAGGCTGGCCGGATGGATGGCGAGGCGGGCGGCGGCCGGGGCCGGGGCTACCACGTCGCGCAGGCGGTCGACCCGCCCCCCTTCGGCGTCGATGCAGAGGATCGCCTCCGGCAAGATGCGGCGGATGCTCGCGGTCAGCTCGAGGAGCTGCTCCAGGGTCTTGACGTTCCACCCCAGCAGCACCACCCCGCCCGGCCGGTGCTCGGCGAGGAGCGCGGCCGAGGTCTTGTCGAGGTCGGGGCCGGGGACCCCGGCGACGATCAGCTCGTTGGCGCGCATGCCGCGGTCACCCACCCAGCCGCGACTTCAGGCTGTGCAGGAGGTTCAGGGCGGCGAGCGGCGAGAGGCGGTCGAGGTCCAAGTCCTTCAGGACCTCGGCGATCACCTGCTCGGGGGGGGCGAAGAGGGCGAGCTGGCCGGGGATGGCGGTCTCCGGGGCGTTGCCGCGCGCCAGGCGCGGCTTGCCGGAGAGGTCGTACTCCTGCGCCTCCAAGTTGGCGAGGATCTCTCCCGCCCGCGCGATCACCGGCGGCGGCAGGCCGGCCAGGCGGGCGACGTGGAGGCCGTAGGACTTGTCGGCGCTCCCCGGCACCACCCGCCGCAGGAAGACGATCCGCTCGTCCCACTCCTTGACCGCCATCGTCCGGTTGACCACCCGCGGCAGCAGCGTCGAGAGCTCGGTCAGCTCGTGGTAGTGGGTGGCGAAGAGAGTCAGCGGCCGCCCCGTCTCATGCAGGTACTCGACGATCGCCCAGGCCAGCGACAGACCGTCGAAGGTGGCCGTGCCGCGCCCCACCTCGTCGAGGATCACCAGGCTGAGGGCGGTGGCATGGCGGAGGATGTTGGCGGTCTCGATCATCTCCACCATGAAGGTCGACTCGCCGCGCGCCAGGTCGTCGGAGGCGCCGACGCGGGTGAAGATGCGGTCGACGACGCCGATCCGCGCCTCCTCGGCCGGCACGAAGCTGCCCGCCTGGGCCATGAGGACGATCAAGGCGACCTGCCGCAGGTAGGTCGACTTGCCCCCCATGTTGGGGCCGGTGAGGAGGACGATCTGCGAGTTCGCGGGATCGAGCTCGGCGTCGTTGGGGACGAAGGCGTCGCGGCTCGCCTGCTCGACGACGGGATGCCGTCCCTCGCGGATGGCGATGCCCGTCCCCGCCGGCTCCATCCGCGGCCGCACGTAGCGGTGCCGCGCCGCCGCCTCGGCGAAGGCGCCCACGGCATCCAGGGTTCCCAGGCCGCCGGCGACGAGGGTCAACCCCTCCGCCGCCGCCACGACGGTGGCGATCAGGCGCTGGTAGTGCTCGCGCTCCAAAGCGATCTGGCGCTCCTCGGCGGAGAGGATCTGCTCCTCCAGCTCCTTGATCTCCGGCGTCACGTAGCGCTCGGCGTTGACCAGCGTCTGCTTGCGGATGTAGTCGTCCGGCACCTTCTTCTCGTTCGCCCGCGTCACCTCCAGGTAGTAGCCGAAGACCCGGTTGTAGCGGATCTTGAGCGACGGGATGCCGGTGCGCTCGCGTTCGCGCGCCTCCAGGCCCAGAATGTGGCGCTTGCTGTCGCGGGCCAGCGAGCGGAAGCGGTCGAGCTCGGGATCGACGCCGGCGGCGATCACGCCTCCTTCGTCGAGCATCGGCGCGGGAGCCTCTTCGAGGAGGCGCTGGAGCTCGGCGCAGAGGCCGGGGAGCGGATCGAGCGCGGCGATCTCCAGGAGGAGCGGCGCCTCCCCTCCTGCCAGCTCGGCGAGGATCGCCGGCAGCTCGGCGAGGCTGTCGCGGAGGGCCGCCGCCTCCCGCGGCGTCAGCGTTCCCAGGACGGCGCGGCCGAGCAGGCGCTCGGGGTCGCCGGTCCCCGCCAGGCGCTCGCGCAGGCGCTCGCGCCGCGGGTTGTCGCCGGCGAGCTCGCCGACCGCCTCGTGGCGATGGGCGATCGCCCGGGGATCGCGGAGCGGGCGGCGCAGCCAGTCGCGCAGGGTCCGCCCCCCGGGGGCGGTGACGGTGCGGTCGAGGACGGCGAGCAGGGTGCCCCGGCGCTTGCCCTCGCGCTGGCCGCGGAAGACCTCGAGGTTGGCGAGCGTCGTAGCGTCGAGGATCAGCCGGTCGCCGGGCTCGCGGAGGGCGAGGCCGCGGACGTGCGAGAGCTCGCTCCGTTGCGTCTCACGGGCGTAGGCCAGGGCCGCCGCCGCCGCGCGTACGGCCGGCTCGCCCTCCTCGAGCCCGAAGCCGCGCAGGGTCGCCGTCCCGAACTGGCGCGCCAGCATCTCGCCGGCGCGCCGGGGGTCGAAGAGGCGGTCGCCTTCGAGCGCCGTTCGGCACGGGCACTCGCGCTCGATCCACTCGGCGATCGCCGTCGGCAGGCCTCCCGCCGCGAAGAGCGCCTCGCGCGGCTGGAGGAGCGCCAGGTCGCCCACCGCCTCCTCCTCCGAGCCCCAACGGCGGACGAAGAAGCTGCCGGTCGAGACGTCGAGGAACGCCCCCGCGCCCCCCTCCCCCTCCCACACCAGGCTCGCCAGCAGGTTCTCCTCCTTGCCTTCGAGGAGGGCCGGCTCGGAGACCGTCCCCGGCGTCACCACGCGGACGACCTCGCGCTTCACCAGCCCCTTGGCCTGCGCCGGGTCTTCCACCTGATCGCAGATCGCCACCTTCAGACCGGCGTCCAGCAGCTTGCCGATGTAGGACTCGATGGCGTGGTGCGGCACGCCGCACATCGGCGCCTCGTTGTCGCTCCCCTTCTGGCGGGCGGTCAACTGCACCTCGAGGATGGGCGCCGCCTTCCGCGCGTCTTCGAAGAACATCTCGAAGAAGTCGCCCATCCGGTAGAGGAGGATGGCGTCCGGATGCTGCGCCTTGATCTCCAGGTACTGGCGGAGCATCGGAGTCAAGGTCATGACTGGCGCCAGGGGCGCCAGCGAGGGCGGAGGTGTCGCGGACATCGAAGGCAAAGTATAGCCGCCCGCCGCAGCCGGCCTGGCCCTCAGACCCGGGGCGCCGAGCCCTCTATACTTCCGGCATGCGGATTCCCCCCCGCGCCGGCCCGCTCCTCGTCCTCGACAGCGGCTCGCCCCTGGTGAGCGTGGCGCTGGGGCGGGAGGGCGCGCCGCTGGCGGTTCGGGCCGAGGAGATCTCGCGCTCATCGACCCGTCTCCTGGAGATGGTGGACGAGGTGCTCGCCGCAGCGGGCATGGGGCTCGCGGAGGTCGGCGGCGTGGCGGCGCTCGCCGGCCCCGGCAGCTTTACCGGCCTGCGCATCGGCCTCGCCACCGTCCTCGGCTTTCAGCAGGCGCTGGGCCTGCCGGCGACCGCCGTCCCCACCCTGCGGGTGCTGGCCTCGCTGGCTCCCCCGCGGGCGGGCCGGGCCTGCGGGGCGGTCGACTCGCTGCGCGGCGAGTGGGCGGTCGAGGAGTGGCGAGCGGGAGAACGGGTGGACGGGATGCGGCTCCTCCCCGCCGCCGAGCTCTCCCGCTTGGCCCCCTGCGCGTTCGTCGGCTTCGGGGTGTCCCGGCTGCGCGCGCTCCCCGGCTGGCCGGCCGACGCCCAGGCGATCGAGCCGGGGCCGCTGGCGCCCGCTGCCCTGGCGCTCCTCGTCGCGGACGAGATCGCGGAGGGCGGCACGAGCGGAGGG
>DATNKQ010000001.1:0-4959 GCA_035603315.1 Thermoanaerobaculia bacterium | reverse complement strand
TTCCTCCTCGGCGGCCTCCTGCGCTGCCAGCTTCGCGTGTACCGCCGGGTCCCGCCGGTCTTCCCACGCCGACTGGAATCCCAGGCTCACGACGCCCACGCCGACGAGCGCGAGCCCGAGAACCGGCAGCAGCCGGCGTCGGGGGCGGCGCTCCGGCGAGCGATCCAGGAAGGGAATCCCCAACAGCAGGGCGAACAGCAGGAGCGGGATGACGACGATCCCCACGAGGATACCGCTCCCCGACCAGTACTTGAGCCACTGGAAGGCCGGAAGGTAGTACCACTCCGGGCGCGGCACGTAAGTCGAGTCGGCGGGGCTCGCGATCGGCCCCAACGTCACCGGCCGCAGCGCGCTGAGCAGGAAGAGGCCGAGGATCAGCAGCATCCCGCAGAGGAAATCCTTCAGCACCTGCATAGGGAAGAACGGTTCGGTGGGCAGCTTCTCCCGCTCCTCGGGGCGCAGGGGCGGGCCGGCGGCACCCGCCTGGCGGAAGAAAAAGACATGTGCTGCGATGAGCACGAAGATGAGCGCCGGGATCACGAAGACGTGCAGCACGTAGAAACGGCTGAGCGTGAGAGTCCCCATGTCCGGACCGGCGCGCAGGAAGGCCTTCAAGAACCCGCCGACGAACGGGACCTCGGCAAGGATGTTCGTGCCCACGGCGGTGGCGAAATAGGCGCGGCGATCCCACGGCAGGAGGTAGCCCGTGAAGCCCATCCCGAGGACGAGGAGAAATAGCACGCACCCCGCCATCCACAGCAGCTCGCGCCGGTTCTTGTAAGCGCCGTAGAGAAAGGTTTGAGCCAGGTGCAGGAGGAGCAGAACGATCATCAGGCTCGAGCCGTAAGCGTGGAGGCCGCGGATGAACCGCCCCCCCCACACGACCTTCTGCATGTAGCCCACCGTCGCATGCGCGTGGTCGGCGGAGGGCACGTAGTAGAAGGCCAGGCAGATACCGGTCACGATCTGGTTCACGAGGATGAAGAGCAAGCCGCTGCCAAAGACATAGGCCCAGCGCGAGCCGCCGGGCACCGGCTCGTCCAGAGCCTCGTGCATCAACCCCCGCCAGCCCGCCCGCTGATCGAGCCAACGGAGGAGGCGCGAGCCCCGCCCAGGAGCCGGGGCGCTCATCCGATCACTTCCCGCGTCTTCACGAGGTTGCGGAAGATCTGGTACTGAACCATCAGCTTGCCATTCTCGACCTTGATCGGCAGCGGGTCCAGACTCCGCGGCGAGGGGCCGCCGAGCAACCGGCCCGAGGGGTCGAACTTGGCGTGATGGCAGGGGCAGTGAAAGATCTTCTCGTCGTCGCGCCACGGCACTCCGCAGCCCAGGTGAGGGCAGACGTCGCTGAGGACACCGAGTTGTCCGCCCTCGCGGCGCACGACCCACACCGCTCGTTTCGCCGTCGAGGCGACCCAGCCGTCCACCCGCCGCACCAAAATCTCGGCACGCATGGGACCAGGGGAGACGAAGCCGCTGGCGTCGCCGACTTCGATCCAGTCGCTCGCCCTACGCGAGCCGAAGAGCGGGAAGACCAGGAAGCGCGCCACCGGGACGCTCATCACCAGCCCCACCGCGGCCGAGACCGCTGCCATCAGGACGCCGAAGAAGGAGCGGCGAGTGGCGCCCTGACCGCCGAGCCCTGGTTCGCGATTCACTGGCTCAGAAGGCCCAGATGACATTCAGCAAAGCTCCGTTCGTCTTGTCCGCCGCCTGCTCTTGCCGCGACAGCTCGAGCACCAGTCGGCCGGCGGTGGCCTCCGTCTCGAAAATGCGCACCGCGCAGCCCACCGTGGCCTTGCGCGTCCGCGCCTCGTTGGCGAGTCGGGTTTCGTCGTAGCGCGCGAACGGCACCCAGTCCTCCGCCGCGTGGAGATCCGCCTCGACGAAGAAGCCCCTGAGCTTGGCGTCTTCGAGGCCTGCAATCCGGTCCGTCCCGGTCAGGTAGGCGCCCGCGACTCGGACCTTGTCCCGCGTGAAGTTGGCGAACAGCCCAGAGCGATCGTAGGTGTCGGGCCGCAAGGGTTCGCCGTCCTCGACGAGCAGGTCGTAAGTGCCGCGGTGGTAGTAGAGCCCTAGGCCGCTCACTCCGTCCGGCAGGGCATACTCCGCCGTGGCATAGACATCCTTGTGATTGTTGACTTCCGCGACGCCCGCCTGGCTCTCGCCGTTGACCACTCCGCCCTGCAGGAAAAACGAGTGCCAGCGGCCTCCGACGTCCACCCCGGCGCTGCCGCGCGCCGGCGTGAAGGGGTTGTTGCCGAGCACGGCATCGGTGACGATCAGTGGCGTCGAAGAAGAGGCTAGGAGGCCATTGCCGTAGTTGCGGACGATGGTCGGGCTGAGCTTGCCGAGGCGCGCGGTGAAGTACGACGAGTCGTCGTGGGCCTTCGTATATTGGAGGTAGGCGGACTCGAAATCGTTGTTCACGTTGGCGTCGACGTAAGCCGAGAAGAGCGGCGACAGCGCGCCACCCGCATGCAGGTGAAACTCGGGGTTCTCGAACGGCGTTGGCACTCCCTGGCGGTGATCGTAACTCCACTCCCCGTGCCCCGAGAGGAGGTGGGTGATGTCCTTGTCGAAGGTGTCACCGGTGAAGCGATGGCCCCGGCGCAGGAAGTCCAGGCCGGTGGCCGTGAGCTGCAGACTCGGAAAGGCGTGGCAGGTCGAACAGGTTATCCCGTAGCGCCGCGCCCACAGCGGCATGGCGCCGGCCGGCGACGCCCATGCCAGCAGGATTCCCGTGGTGAGCAGAAGCGCCGCAGTGAGACGAACCGCGCGAGCGTTTACATGCAATTCTTGCATTTCAGTTCTCCTTCCGCGCCACATTAAATGCGGCCGGGCACGCCGGCAAGAACGGCTCCGGGGGTAGTCTCCACGGCCGCCGACGGATGGCTACCCGCCCATCCGTTGGGGTGGCCCGAAGGATGGGTTCTACCCGCTCCGCTGGAGGTGGCACGGCTCGTGCGTTGCAGTCTAGCATTCGTTCGTTGGGTCAGGTTCCCAGCCATGAAAAGGAGAGTGCCTATGGGTAGCAACGTGAGCGTGAGAAGGCTCGCCTTCATTTTCGTCCCGATCGGGCTCGCGGCGGTCGTAGTCACGGCCCTGGCGGCCGGCGAGCCTACCGACGCGGGCAAAGCGGTGTTCCTGAAGGAGAAGTGCGGCTTGTGCCATGCGGTCAAGTCGCAGGGCCTCGAGCGCACCTTGAAGACCTCGAAAGCCAAGGACCTCTCGAACGTGGGCGTGGAGCGGGAAGCCGCCTGGATCGAGAAGTGGCTCAAGCACGAAGAGGCCATTGACGGCAAGAAGCACGAAAAGGTCTGGAAGGGCAGCGATCAGGATCTCGCCAACCTGATCCAATGGCTGGGGACTCTGAAGACGAAGCAGGGTTAGCGCACTGGTAGGCGGCCCTGGTGCATAGCGCGCTCGTCCTCGCCCTCGGGACAGCGCTTTGTCGCCGGGTCTCCAGCCCTCGAGGCGGCTGGTCGCCGACTCCTCTCGCACTCACCTAGTGCACGAGAGCCACCTTAGGAATTTGCGCGCGCCCGGCGGTGTGCGGCCCTTCGGCCCGCGGCACCTCGTAGGCGACCCGAAACTACTCCGCCCCGATCTCGTAGGACCTGCCATAAGTCGGAGGCCAACGGAATGCGACGGAGGACTCTACGGACTTTGGTTGCCGCCGCGGTTCTGGCGGTCTTGCTGATGTCTGCTGCCGGAGGTCAGGCGGCGCCGGGCTCGGGTGCGATCGCTCTGCCTTCGGACGCCGAGATCCGCAAGCTGCTCGCCGAGCGCGTCGACGCCCAGGGAGGCGGCTTCGGCATCGTCGTCGGCGTCATCGGACCGCAGGGCCGGAGGGTCGTCTCGTACGGCCATCCCAGCCAGGGAGACCCCCGGCCGCTGGCGGGCGACACCGGGTTCGAGATCGGGTCGGTGGGCAAGGTGTTCACCGCGCTCCTGCTCGCCGACATGGTGGGACGGGGAGAGGTCGCGCTCGCCGACCCGGTCGCGGAGCATCTCCCCGCCGGCGTCAAGGTCCCGGAACGGAACGGCCGGGCGATCACGCTCGCCGACCTGGCGACGCATACCTCGGGTCTGCCGTTCATGCCGGACGACGCTTTCGATGATTCCCCGAAGGCGACGAGATACACCTCCGCGAGGCTGTACCAGTTCCTCGCCCGCTACCAGCTGCCGCGCGACGTCGGCGCGGAGTGGGAGTACTCGAACGTCGGCTACTGGCTCCTGGGAGAGGCCCTCGCATCCCGGGGCGGTAAGGACTACGAGAGCCTGCTGCGGGCGCGCATCCTGGCTCCCCTCCATTTGCAGGACACCGCCATCACGCTGTCGCCGCGGCAGCAAGCGAAGCTCGCGCCCGGCCACGATGCCAGCCTGCGGGTGTCGCCGTCGATGGCCAGCATTCCGGCCATCGCGATCATGCCGGCGGCCGGCGGCCTCGTCTCGACGGCCGACGACCTGCTGGCCTTCCTCGCCGTGACCATGGGCTACGAGCGCTCGCCGCTGGCGCCGGCGATGGCCAACCTGCTCGGCACCCGCCGTCCGATGTCACGGCCCGATTTCAGGCAGGCGCTGGGCTGGGTGCTGGAAGGGGAGGGAGACGCCGCCTTGATCGTGCACGACGGCGGCACGTTGGGCTATGCCAGCTCGGTGGCCTGGGATCCCCGGCAGCGGGTGGGGGTCGTCGTGCTCGCGAACCAGGTGGCGGGCGTCGGCGACCTGGCGCGCCACCTGCTGCGGCCGGACGTCCCGCTGGCGAAACCCGCCGCGAAGCACACCGAGATCACCTTGGATTCGGCGGTGCTGGACGCCTACGCGGGCCGGTACGAAGCGCCGGGGGAGGGCCTGTTCGTCGTCGCTCGCGAGGGCGACTTCCTGACCCTCCAGCTGCCGGGTAGCTGGGGGCTGCCGAAAATGCGCCTCCATCCGGAAAGCCGGCGAGAC
>DATNKQ010000654.1:0-7070 GCA_035603315.1 Thermoanaerobaculia bacterium | reverse complement strand
AGGTACCTTTCCCGCTTCTCTTCGCGATAGCGCTGAACGTGCCGGCAGGGATTGGAGCCGTCCGGTCTCCAGCCCCAGACCTCGGCCAGGTTGAACGCCTTCGAGAGGACGGCGAGGACGCGGTTCGCCTGGTAGGGGGTCTCCGCCATCTCGGCGTGGATGCGGGAGACGTCGGCCCTCGTCAAGTCGGCGACCTTCGCCTTCCCGAGGCGGGGCACGACATGGAGTTCCCAGACCCGCTTGTCGGTCTCGATGCTCGTCGCCTTCTTCTTCGGCCGGGCGTGCTCCCGCATGAAGCGCTCGGCGAGGTCCGCGACCGTTGGTGCCTTCCGGTAGCTCGTGCGGTCTCCGGCGGGGTCGTCCCCTCGCCGCACTGCGGCAAGGACCTCGAGGGCGCGGGTCTTCGCCTCGTGGACCGTCATCGGGCCGAACTGGCCGAGGGTATAGAATCGGATACGTCCATGGGCGCGATAGGTGACGAGGAAGAACTTCCTACCGCTGGGATAGATCCGGATGCCGAAGGCGGGGAGGTCGTCGTCCCAGCGGTAGTCGGCGGTCCCCAGGCGGCCATGCCACACGGCGGTCTCGACGGACCGCTTGGTGAGGTTCACGGCCGCCTCCGAGCAAACCAGAAGCAAACACCTGGAATCCAAATCGGGCGTAGAGGAGAGTAGCTCATGCACCCATGGTACAGCTCTAAGTCGCGTGATTTCAACCAGTTAGAGTAGACCAGCGTGAACGGTCGTAGACCAGCGCAGAAATCGCTACCCCACTGAAAATCACGGTGTCACTGGTTCGATTCCGGTCCTGGGCACCAAATAAATCAAATAGGATCAATGGTTTGCGGCTGAGTCAGCGGGAAGAGGTTCGCTCTCCTGAATCGGCCTCGGCTGTCGGTGGGATCGTCCGGGGCTGGATTTCGACGGTGCTGCCACTTGCACACGCGCGAGTGAAGGTCAAGTGCCCAGCACCGACCGGAAGATCCCCGCAACGATAGAGAGCGAGATCATCCATGCCTCAGCGCGGCGCTTTTGCCATCGAGTACTCGCCCGACACGCTCGACCATTTTCAAGCTTTGACCGCCCGGCAAAGGGCCACCATTCTTGAGGGTGGTCGAGGCTCAGTTGGGGCATGAGCCTACCGTAGAGACTCGTAACCGGAAGCCAATGAGGCCCAACCCGCTCGCTCCCTGGGAGCTTCGCATCGGACCCCTCCACGTCTACTATGATGTGGATGAAGGACCCGAGCGGAGGGTGCTCATCCGCGCCATTGGGGTCAAGGATCGGAATCGGGTCCAGATCGGTCGAAAGGAGTTCAGCTTATGACGGTGAAGAAACTCGAGGTGACCGACGCGACAGAGCCCTTGGCGAGCTATCTCGGGAAAGGGGAGACAGGTCCCCTCGTCATCGTCGACGCTGGCCGACCCGTAGCCGCCCTTGTCCTTCTGGAGAACACAGACTTGGAGACGGTGGCGCTGAGCACCGAGCCGGACTTCCTCGAGCTCATCCGAGCCTCTCGGGCACGTCAGGCCGAGGAAGGAGGTTTGTCGGCCGCCGAGGTGCGCCGTCACCTCGAGGGCGAGTCATCGGTCTGACGGAGCGGGAGCTGGTTTTATCGCCAAGTGTTGCTCTGGGTTTGCAGCCTAGCGTAATTCAAGTCCGACTGAAATCACGGTGTCACAGGTCGATTCCGGTCCTGGGCTCCAAATAGGCACTGAAAAATCAAGTGGCGATTGGACTTGGTCTATCGGCGGGCTGTCAGAGGCAGAGATCAGCTCTTCCGAGCCCCCAAGGCTGCTCTCTGCGGAGCCGTCAAGCGAAGCACGCCTGGCGAGACACAGAACACTACAGCGGATGCAGCTGAGCCGAGAGAAGGACATCCTACTTCTTTTTCTTCTGTCCGAACGCCTCCTTCCATTTCGGCGTCTTTCGCCACGCCTCCCAAGCGCGAGCGACGCTGCTTTCCTCGGTGTAGTCGATTACGGGCATAGTTATTGTGCCTGGTCGTTTGAGCCGTAGGGACTCGGGCAAAAGATCTCGTTGTTTGGAGACGCAATAGTACCAGCTGCATCCGCCGAATACGAAGGTATACCTGGTATCGTATTGGGATCGGGTTGGAGCGAGCAATCCTAGCCAGATCTCATGAGTCTGAGGGCTACGGAGGATCATGCCGTGCACTGATGGCTCAAATTCCAGGCTCGCAACAGTTCCGAGCAAGAACTGGCGAAGAGCCTCCTCGAATGGGCCGAGTGTAACCGCCGAGAACCTGGGACTATGAGCTACCGAGGCTCGCCAAAGGATTGAAAGATGGAATCGAAAGAACTGCTCAAAATCAAAACTGGCGCGTACCACATACAAATCGTGCACAGGGTTGGGTAGTGAGTCGCTTGGGTACCAGACCTTCGCGAAGTAGTCCTCGTGGCGTTGAAAGATAGCCTCGCAAATTTCGCAGAGGAGAGGTTCGCGGAATCCTTTTTGGGGAAGGCCGTATCTGCCAGTGGTACCGTCCAGCTCCAAGAATTGATGTTTGTTGTCATAGATGGGTTTGTACGCCAGCTCTGGGATTACGTGAGAATTCCGGAGCGGCCTTTCCTTTAAACAGAGCTTGCACTGACCTATCTCGGACCTCATATGGACAGCCTCGATTATAGCCCGCACCTATTAAACTGGGGTCGGCTCTAATAGCCCCGATCTCCTGTGTTCGCGCTGGTTAGCTTATCAGAGCGCCGGTGGCGCATGAGAGGAGCGGGCGCGGTAGGTATCGGCAGCATGCCAGCGCCGGCATTTAGGGCAGCCCTTGACAAGCCACAATGAGCCGGTCTCCTTACAGGGGGCCGGCTCCGCTACAACAGCATGGTGCTCTCAGGATCTTTGATTTTTTCAACTGTAGCATAGTTTGACCCTTTTGTAAAGAGACAGCCATGCGTCGACGCGGAAGTCGCTGCCTCCGATGAAACCATACAGTCGAACCACGGGAGCTTTTGTCTCTCCTCACACACGTGTAGCTCCCAACTTGCACTGTCGAGAGTCAAGTAACGTGTTTTCTGTGGCTTCCGGCTCCTCCTCCGGTCATTGGAGTCGATCCACCTTTCCCGTGGGAGGGGCGGGAAGCTGCGGTGGTCAGGAGGCCGGAAAGGGCTCTGGGACTTCGCTGCCGGCAGCGGAGCTGGCCAATTGGGGCCGCCTGGCAGCTACACCTATGTGAGGAGAACCAGACTTTTGCCGAGCGCGACGAGCGGAATGGAGTGCCGCCACGATTCTCCACTTGGCGCTTATCGAGCAAAAGGGCCTACGCCAGCGCCACGAATTTCGCGAGTTCCGGGTCAGCCAACGAGCTTGTCGTACTCAGCGTGCGTACCAATCCACACCCAATAGATTCCCGCGTCGACAGACGTACCGAGCGCGCGGTAGTGATCGCCCACCCGGACCGACCAGAGATCCCCATGCCTCAAAGCTCACGAGCCTTGCCTGCTTTGTACTCTGCCAGCGCTTCGCCAATCAGGCCATCGAGCTTCCCGGCCCTCCCGTCAGCTTCGATCTGCTGATCCCAGAGGCGGGCGTCCAGCTCATAGAACCAGCTTCGGAGCTTGGATAGCTCTTCAGGGGAGAGGTGTTCGATCTGCTTTTCGAGCTCCTCAACTTCACTCATGGAAGTTCCTTCCTAGAATGCGCACGCGTCATGGCTATTCTACCCCGAAGTTGCGTCCGCGCGCCTTCTTATACCTTGCGCACGGGTCCCGGGTACTGGGCCAGCTGGGCGTCGCTGGTGAGGAGGGTAATGCCCTCGCTGCGGGCCTGGGCCAGCAGCAGGCGGTCGAAGGGATCTTTGTGCAGGCCGCCGCGCTCATCCCCCGGAGCGGCAGCGGTCCACCGGCAGGCGGTCGACCCTCACCCTGCCGTCATACGGGGCGGCGACGTCGTCGAGCTCTGTCGCGAGGGCGGCCCAATCCTCCTCGCCGTCGGCCACCACGACGACCAGGAACGGCGCCTCTGGCGTGAACCGCTCGCCGAAGCCGATGGCGCCCAGGGCGAGCTCGATCGAGATCGCGAGCTCGACGAGCGGATAGCTCCGCTCCTCGGCGGTGATGGCATGCCGGATCACGTCCCCCCGGTCGATCAGGTAGCCCTGGGGCAGCTGTCCCGACAGGTTGCCGGGGGTGAACCGGCCGGTGCAGTCGAGCCAGGTCACCCTGCAATCATGGAAGCCCATCGGCCGGGCCATCTCGCCGGCGGCGATGTGCAGGTAGGTGGCCGGCCGCTCGCGCCGGCTGCTGATCCGCTCGTGCAGGGAGCGGCTCCAAGCCTGGCCATAGCGGTCGGAGCTGGAATGCTCGGACGGCCTGCCGTCCCGCTCGTAGGCGAGCGCCGCAGCGCCGCAGCCCTCGTGGCTGGTCACCTCCCGCACCCGCGCGGCAAGGCAGAGGTCGGCCACTCGCGCCAGGCGCTCCTCCCAAGATCCGGCCGGAAACAGGATGCCCGAGCCTGCGAGCGCCAGGCCGCTCTTGCCGGAGCCGGCCATCACCACGCCGGCGTCGATGCAGGTGATACGCTCGTTGCCCGAAACGAAGGCCTGCCGGAGGTTGGCGATGGGGGCGAGGACCTCGGATACCCCGCGGGCGTAGATCCGCCGCACGAGCTCGCCCCCGGCCTCCCATGCCGCGTCCCTCTCGGCTTCTCCTCCGCCTCCGGCGGCGGGGAGCGCCTCGCGCGAGGCGTCGTGCGGCCTCCTCGATTCGCTCGGAGTCCTCAGGGTTCCGCCGGTCGGCATTCACCACGTTGGAGGGTCATCGGAGTCTGCGCTCGCCATCGCTGCCGGGTAGCTTGAGCGAGTCGCTCACCGTGACTTCGGCAGCGTGAATGCATGTCATGGTCAGGTCCTGAACCGCAAGGGCTCTGAATTCGGCGCTCTCGACCAGGAGGTTCGAGTCGGGGAACAACGGGCCTAGCGCGAGATCAGGCACTTGCCGTTGTCGAGCGCGTACGTCTGCGTCCAGGTCTCCGAGCTGCTGCCGTTCGCGTCCTTGTGCTCTTTCTTGACGGTCAGCGTAGCGCCGGCGCCTTCCACGACCAGGAGCCCGCTGGCCTTGATCTCTGCCGAGAACTGCGCGGTCGACTCCGACATCTCTTTCATCATGCCGGTCATCATCGTGCGGTCCTTGGCGGGCATCGCCTTCCATCCGTCCTGCATCTCCTTCGTGCCGAGCTTGGTCGCCTCCTCCATCTTGCCTGCGTGGACCAGGCCCATGTGCTGGACGGCGACCTTGCCGCAGGGGTGATCGAGGATCGCCGTCCCCTTGATCTCGGTCTTCGGCGATGCCTGGGCGCGGCCCAGCAGAGCGAAGACGAGAGCGAGGCTGAAGAGAACGGGTGAGACTCGCCGTGTCTTCATCGGTCTTTGCCTCCTTTAAGCGGTGGTTGATGGGATCAGTACGGGCCATCCTAGCAGCCCGCGCGAGAAGGGAAAACCTCCCGCGGCCGCCGGAACGCTCTCGTAATAACTTTTTGAGCCAAGAGGAGCTCGCTCCGACAGAGGAACGCCGAGGGCAGCTCCCGGCCCTGCCATGAGCCAGGTCCCCTTGTCATCTAGCGCGGCTTGCGGCCGGGTCGCGGGCGCGCGCCGCGCTCGTCGTAGAAGACGATGTTGACCAGCAGCCCGACGCCGCAGGCGGCGGCGGCGAGGAAGAGGAGGAGGGCGAGGCCGGGGTAACCGAGGATGCGGAAGCCGGTCTCGACGCGCATCAGCAGGGCGGCGCCGAGGATCAGGGCGGCGAGCACCAGGCCCATGGTGATGCGGTTGGCGACCTTCTGGAAGCCGGACATCAGCAGGTGCTCGTCGATCGAGTCGACGCGCACGCGCAGGTCGTTGTCGGCCACCCGCTGCAGGATGCGGTTGATGCGGCCGGGCAGCATCTCGGCGAACTCCTTGGCCTCCATCATGGCGTTGAAGAGGTGGCCCGGCGAGGCGCTCTTCCACAGTCTCTGGCGCAGGAGCTCCATCGAGTCGCGGCGGATGACGGCATTGGGGTCGAGGTCGGGGTCGAGGGTGCGGGCGACCTCGTCGAGGTTCAAGAGCGCCTTGCCCAGCATGGCGAGCTCGTGCGGCGGGAAGATGCCGCTCTCGCCGCAGGCGCGGGAGATCTCGAGGACGGTGCGGCCCACCTGGAGGTCGGCCAAGGTCGTCCCCTGGTAGCGCGCCACGAGCTCGGTCAGGCGGCGCCGCAGCTCCCCCTCGTCGAAGCCCTCCGTGGTCCGGCCGATCCGCTCGGCGAGCGCCGCTACCTCCTCGCCGCGGCCCTCGGCGATCGCCAGCAGCATCTTGAGCAGGCTCTCGGCGAGCTGCGGCGGCACGTGGCCGACCATGCCGAGGTCGAGGAGCGCGAGGCGGCCGTCGCCGGTCAGGAAGACGTTGCCGGGATGGGGGTCGGCGTGGAAGAAGCCGTCGACCAGGAACTGCTTTAGGTAGGCCGAGAAGAGCTGCTCGGCGAGCGCGGCGCCGTCGATCTCCAGGCGCGCCAGCGGGTTCAAGGCCGTCACCTTGCGCCCCTGGATGAAGTCCATGGTCAGCACGCGGCCGGTGGTGTAGTCGGCGACCGGCGCCGGCACCACGAGGCGGTCGAACTCGGCGAGGTTGGCGGCTAAGGTCACCAGGTTCTGCGCCTCCTGGAGGTAGTCGAGCTCGCGTAGCAGACTGGCGCGGAACTGCTCGAGCAGGCGCCCGAGCTGGTAGCGCTCGCCGACCTCGCTGTGGCGGTCGAGGACCTCGGCGACCTCGCCGAGCACCTCCAGGTCCTCGACGATCGTCTCGCGCACGCCGGGACGCTGCACCTTGACGACGACCGGCCGGCCGTCGCGCAGCGCGGCGCGGTGCACTTGGGCGAGCGAGGCGGCGGCGAGCGGGGTCGCCTCGAACTCGGAGAAGGCTTTCGACAGGCGGACGCCGAGCTCGCTCGCGACGATCGCCTCGACCTCGGCGAAGGGGAACGGCGCCACCTTGTCCTGCAGGCGGGAGAGCGCCTTCAGGTACGGCAAGGGCAGCAGGTCGGCGCGGGTGGAGAGGAGCTGGCCGAGCTT
>DATNKQ010000340.1:0-2771 GCA_035603315.1 Thermoanaerobaculia bacterium | reverse complement strand
GAGGCGGGGGCCGGCCTCGCCGCCTCCCGCCGATCCCGCCGAGAACTCGGCCCGCCACTGCACGTAGCGGCCGAGGGGGACGCCGGCAAGCGGCAGCTCCTCCCCCTCCCTGGGCGCCGTCCAGACCGACCAGGTGTGGTCGGGCTCGGCGCTGACGCCGCTGCGGAAGGAGAAGCGCACGGCGCTCCCCGGGGGCACCTCGCCGCGCCAGCGGAAGGAGCCGAAGCGGGCCATCTGGCCGGCGTCGATGGGGGCGCTGGTGTAGGTGCCCTGGCGCTCGCGGCCGGCCGTCACCCGGTAGAGGGCGGAGGCGTTGGTGGTGGCGAAGGCGGGGCCGGGCTTGCCGGGCAGGAGCGCGACGATCTGCCGCTCGTCGAGGTCCTTCTCGAGCAGCATCTGGCTGCCCTCGTAGCGGTAGAGCTTGCCCTCGACCCCGGTCCCCACCCACAGCGAACCGTCCTGCCAGAGGAGCGAGTAGACGGTCTCGTCGTTGAAGCTCCAGAGCTTCTCGACGACGCCGGAAGGCGAGATGCGGAGGACCTCGCTGCGCGGGCCGGCCACCGCCTTGGCGGCGCCGGGCGCCGGGGGCGGCTCGCCCTCGACGGTGACGGTGACCGTCGGCTCGGCGGCGGCGGCGGCGCGCGGCTTCCTGGCGCCCGGAGCCGCCGGCACCGGCGGGGCTCCCGGCGGCTTGGCAAGGTCCAGGAGGCTCGCCTCGGAGGCGACGACGGCGGCGTAGCGGGTGCCGTCGGGGGCGGCGGCCAGCGCCACCACTTCCGGCTGCTGGGCGTCGTAGAGCGTGCGCACGGTGCCGTCCCTGGCGAGCTCGAGGATCAGCCCCTCGCCGGCAGTGCCGAGGAGCAGACCGCCTCCCGGCAGCGCCAGGAGGGCGCGCAGGTGGGTGTCGTCGCTGTCGTAGAGGACCTTGCCCTTCCCCTTGCCCTCGACCCGGAAGAGCTTGCCCTGGGTGCCGGTCGCCACCAGGAGCGCCCCGTCGGCGGCGCGGGCGAGCGACCAGATATAGGTCTCGCCGGGATCGAAGAAGACCTCCGCGGCCCCCGCCTTGGCGCCCTTCCGCGGGATGCGGTAGACCTTGCCGCGCGGCGAGGTGCCGGCGAAGACGGTGCCGTCGGGGTCGACCCAGAGGGCGAAGACCTCGGGCTCGGGGGCGGCGAACAGCTCGCTGACCTTGCCCTGGCGATCGATGAGGAGAACCTTGCCGGCGTTGCCGGTGCCCACCACCCAGCCGTCCGGATGGTTGGCGGCGGCGAGCAGGAAGGGCTCGCCGACGCTCGCCACCCGCTCCGCCCGCGAAGAGAGCTCCATGCGCCCCAGCGCGTCCAGGCTCACCCCCTTCAAGGTGCCGGCGAGGAAGGCCTGCTGGCTCTGGGCGCGGAAGGTCTTGACCTGGGTGGCGGCGAGCGGCGCCGCAACGATCCCGAGCACTACGAACGACAGCGCCGCCGCGATCCGTCTCTCTCCCCCCATCAGACCTCCCCGCCTTCCCCATTGTCGATCGGTTCCGCCGATCCTCCCCGCCTTCCCGGCGCCGCCGGCGCCTCCGAGCCCGCCTTGCCGGGCTTCGCCGCGTGGCCGGCCCCGCGGGCGTCGCGGCGGCGCACCTCGAGCTCGATCCGCACCAGCCCCTGAACGGGGATCGGCATCGGCTCGCGGTGCTCCTGGGCGATCGCCAGGCGCAGCGGCACGGCGCTGCCCGAGGCCGCCGCCCCCCACAGCGAGCGGATCGAGGCCGGCAGGCGCGGCATGGCCTCGCCGGCGACCGACAGGCCGGCGCCGCCGAAGACCCCCAGCACCGCCACCTCACGGCGCGAGTGGAACGAGCGCAGGAGCGTCAGGGCCTGCTCGAAGCTCACCGGCTCGGCGGGGGCGATCGACAGCCGCGCGGCGTCGGCGCTCGCCCCGTCGCCGACGAGGAGCGCGTACGGCCCGTCCGGCAGGTCCTCGGGGAGCCGGACGGAGAGCGTATGGCGCAGCCGCTCGCCGCGATACGGGAGGAGGTCGAGGTTCAGCGTCACCCGCTCGCCGGGGCGCACCACCGTATGGTCGGCGTGCGCCCCCACCAGGGTCGCCGAGCGCGGCTGCGCCGACTGCTCGAGGTCGACGTCGATCGACTGGATCTCCACCCGCTCGAGCGGGTTCTGAGACAGGTAGCCGGCGACGGCGAGGACGTTCGCCGCCGCCTCCGTCCCCGCGTTGTCGCCGTCGAAGCTCTGCCGCACCTCGAGGTCGCCGTGCCCCGCCAGCCGGAAGCGGGCCGTGAGGTCCAGCCCCTGCGGGCCGGCGGAGTAGCTGGCCGAGTCGAGGGCGGCGAGCGTCGCGCTGCCGACCAGGAGCGCCATGAGCTGCGGCACCTCCGCCAGCCGGAGGTGGAACTCGCGCGGATCGCGGCCGCGGATGCGCAGCACCATCGGCACCATCGGCGCCGCCGCCCCCAGCCGCCCGGCGATGCCCGCCTGGCGGTCCTGCTCGAAGGCTCCCACGACGTCGCCGACGTTGGCGATCTTGAACGAGGTGTACTGGCTGGAGAGGACGGTCACCACCTCCGAGGTGGCCATCGGCACCCGGGTCGGCCCGAGGCCCAGGAAGGGGTGGCCGAAGGCGTAGACCTGGTCGCCGATGCGGTCGGTGACGGTGCCCGTCGCCGCCAGCGAGAAATCGCCGTCGATGAGCACCGCGCTGACCGAGCCGCCCGGCACCAGCGCCGCGGCGTCCAGCGAGCCGGCGGCGGCCTTGCCGCTGCCGCCGCTGCC
>DATNKQ010000337.1:0-6003 GCA_035603315.1 Thermoanaerobaculia bacterium | reverse complement strand
CCAACCGCGACCTCCAGGTGCCGCGCAACCGCCTGCGCCACCGCGTGCTGCCGGCCCTCGCCGGCCCCGGTGAGTCGTCGGCCGCCGATCTGGCGCGGCGCTTGGCTCGCCTCGCGAGGAGCGCGGCGGGCGCCGGCCGCGCTATCGATCGCCGGCTGGCGGGCGCCGGTCATGGCGCTGATCGCGCCGATGGCGCCGACTTCTCCGCTGCCTCGGACCCTGGCGAGATTGCGATCGGCCGCCGCGAGCTCGCGCTCCTCGCGCCCGAGCTCCGGCCGCTGGCCCTGGCCGCCCTCCACCGGCGCGCCGGCGCCCCCTACCCCGCCGGCCGCGCCGCCCGGCTCGAGCTCGAGCGCCAATTGGAGCGCCAGTTGGAGAAGGGGGGCCGGGTGGGGTGCGACTGCGGCGGCGGGTGGCGCTGGGAGGCGGCGGGAGAGCGCCTGGTCCTCCGCCGCGCCGGGCCGCGGGCGCCCTCCTCCACGTTCCCATATACTCAAGAGGTTCCCGCGGGCGGCGCGGCCGTAGCGGTCCCGGAAAGGCCTGGCACCACCGAGGTGACGACAGGATGAGCGAGAAGGACCTCCAGCCGGGCGCGAGCATCGCGCCCCTGTTCGACGAGGAGGCCCTGCGCTACAGCATCGCCGAGCTCGGCCGCCGGCTGGCGGCGGACCTCGGGGGCGAGGACCCGCTGCTCGTCGCCATCCTCGGCGGATCGGTCATCTTCCTCGCCGACCTGGTGAGGGCGATCGACCGCCCGGTGCGCTTCGAGCTCGTCCACGTCGAGGACTCCGGGGACGACACCGGCGGCCTGGGGGTGCGCAAGATCCAGTATCCGATCCCCATCGAGCTCGCCGGCCAGACGGTGGTGGTGCTCAAGGACGTGGTAGCCACGGGCGTCATCGAGAGCTACCTCGAGCAGCAGCTCCGCGATCATGGCGCCCACGCCGTCCGCTTCGTGGCACTGATCGACATGCCCGCCGAGCGGAAGACCGCCTTCGAGGTCGATTACCGGGCGTTCAGCACCGAGCGCCATGGCACGCTGGTGGGCTACGGGCTGAAGCACGCCGGCCGCTATGGGAACCTGCCCTACATCGGGCTCCTTCCCCCGGAGGCTTGAGACGCGAGGTCCGGGAATCGCCGGCCCCGGGGATCCGTTAGCTTGGGAAGGAGAGCCCTGTCTCTACGGGCCGCCTCTTCGGATCGCAGGAGAAGCGCTTAGAATGAGCGCTTCAAGGTGAGGTAGCGAGCTTTGAACTCAACTCTCAAGACCCTCTTGCTCTGGATGGCCATCTTCGTGGCGGTCATCCTGCTGTGGAATCTCTTCCAGAACGGCAAAACCACCCGCCAGGAGCTCTCGTTCACCGACTTCATGCAGTACGTGCAGAAGGACAAGGTCTCCGAGGTCACCATCCGCGGCCGCCAGCTCACCGGCAAGTTCAAGGGCGGCGCCGAGCACCCCGAGGGCGACGAGTTCACCGCCCAGCTTCCCGAGTACCCCGACCTGGTCAAGGACCTCCAGAAAGCCAACGTCCAGATCCGCGCCGAGGAGCCCAAGGAGAACCCGCTGGTGGCGGTGCTCTTCACCTGGGCGCCGGTGCTGCTCATCGTCGCCCTCTGGATCTTCTTCATGCGCCAGATGCAGACCGGCGGCAACAAGGCCCTCTCCTTCGGCAAGAGCAAGGCGAAGCTCCTCAACACCTCTGGCAAGAAGGTCACCTTCAAGGACGTTGCGGGGGTCGAGGAGGCGAAGGAAGAGCTCTCCGAGATCGTCGACTTCTTGAAGGAGCCGCAGAAGTTCCAGAAGCTGGGCGGCCGCATTCCCAAGGGAGTGCTGCTGATGGGCCCGCCGGGCACCGGCAAGACGCTCCTCGCGCGCGCCATCGCCGGCGAGGCCAACGTCCCCTTCTTCTCGATCTCGGGCTCGGACTTCGTCGAGATGTTCGTCGGCGTCGGCGCCTCGCGCGTCCGCGACCTCTTCGAGCAGGGCAAGAAGAACGCCCCCTGCATCATCTTCATCGACGAGATCGACGCCGTCGGCCGCCACCGCGGCGCCGGCCTGGGCGGCGGCCACGACGAGCGGGAGCAGACCCTGAACCAGCTCCTCGTGGAGATGGACGGCTTCGAGTCGAACGAGGGGGTCATCCTCATCGCCGCCACCAACCGGCCCGACGTCCTCGATCCCGCCCTCCTGCGCCCCGGGCGCTTCGACCGCCGGGTGGTGGTGGACCGGCCGGACATCAACGGCCGCCTGGGGATCCTCAAGGTGCATACCCGCACCATCCCGCTCGACGACAGCGTGCAGTTGAACGTGATCGCCCGCGGCACCCCCGGATTCGCCGGCGCCGACCTCTCCAACCTGGTCAACGAGGCGGCGCTCATCGCCGCCCGCCGAGGCAAGAAGAAGGTCGAGATGGAGGACTTCGAGTTCGCCAAGGACAAGGTCTTGATGGGCGTCGAGCGCAAGACCATGATGCTCACCGACGAGGAGAAGCAGATCACCGCCTACCACGAGGCCGGCCACGCCCTGGTGGCGGTGTTCACGCCCGGTGCCGACCCGCTGCACAAGGTCACCATCATCCCCCGCGGGCGCGCCCTGGGGCTGACCATGCAGCTCCCCACCGAGGACAAGTACACTTTCAAGCGCTACTACGTGCAGGCCCAGATTGCCATCTTGATGGGCGGCCGGGTGGCCGAGGAGCTCACCCAGGAGGACATCACGACCGGCGCCGGCAACGACATCGAGCGCGCCACCGAGATGGCCCGCCGCATGGTCTGCGAGTGGGGGATGTCGGAGCTCGGGCCGCTCTCCTACGGCGGCAAGGAGGAGCCGGTCTTCCTGGGCCGCGACTTCTCCCAGCGCGCCGACTACAGCGAGGACACCGCCATCCGCATCGACCGCGAGGTGGCGAAGATCGTCCAGCAGGGCTACGAGAGCGCGACGGCCGTCCTCAGCCGCAACCGGCCGGTCCTCGACCACCTCGCCCAGGAGCTCCTCGAGCACGAGTCGATGGACGGCGACGAGGTCTATCGCATGGTCCGCGAGATGACCGGCCAGGACCATGCCCCCACGCGGCCGGTGCCGCCCGGCGAGGGCCTCTACATCGGCTCCCAGGGGCCGGAGACCGTGGTGGCCCCTCCCGCCGCCGCCCTCTCCAACCCCTCCGACCGCGGCGATGCCTCCGACCGCGCCGACCGCGCCGACGTCTCCGATCGCGCGCCCGCACCAGCCGGAAAAGAGGAAGAGGTCGAGGCCGAGGTGGCCGGCGCGCAGCGCCGCACGGCCCAGCCGCCGCCGTCCCCCGTCCCCGCTCCCAAGAAGTCGAGCTGAGGTCTCCGCCGGCGTCCCTGCCCGCCCTCATGGAGACCGCCGCCCAGCCCACGACGAGCGCTTCCTGGACCCTTCGCCTGCCGCGCGGGCGACGGCTCGAGCTGGGAGGGGCGCCGCGGGTGATGGGCGTCCTCAACCTCACCCCCGACTCCTTCAGCGACGGCGGCCTGTGGACCGATCCCCGCCGGGCGGTCGAGCACGGTCTGCGCATGCTCGCCGAGGGCGCCGACCTCCTGGACCTGGGCGCCGAGTCGACGCGCCCGGGCGGCGGCGTCTACGGCGAGGGCGCGCGGACGGTCTCCGCCGCCGAGGAGCTGGAGCGGCTCCTCCCTGTGCTCGAGCCTCTTCGCGCCGCCACCGCGGCGCCGCTCTCGGTCGACACCCGCAAGGCCGAAGTGGCGCGGCGGGCGCTCGCGGCCGGGGCCGACCTCGTCAACGACGTCTCGGCGCTCGCCGATCCGGCTCTCGGCCGAGCCGTCGCCGCCGCCGGCTGCCCGCTCGTCCTCATGCACAGCCGCGGCGACCTGGCGACCATGCAGACCGGCATCCACTACGACGACCTGCTGGCCGACGTGCGGGCCGAGCTGGCCCTGGCGGTCGACCGCGCGGCGGCGGCGGGGATCTCACGCGGCCAGCTCATCCTCGACCCCGGGATCGGCTTCGGCAAGACGGCGGCGCAGAACCTCACCCTGCTGCGGCGGCTGGACGTCTTCGCCGAGCTCGGCCGGCCTCTCCTCCTCGGAGCCTCCCGCAAGAGCTTCATCGGCCGGCTGACGGATGCTCCCCCCGCCGGGCGCGTGCCCGGCAGCCTCGCCGCCGTCGCCTGGGCGGCCTCTCTCGGCGCCGCCGTCGTCCGCGTGCACGACGTCGCCGAGACGGTGCAGTTCCTCACCGTCTGGCGGGCGATCGCGGCGGCGGAGGGGGAAGGATGACCGCCACCGCCGCGCGGCTCTTCGAGACCCTCACCTGGCGCGACGGCATCGACATCCTGGCGGTGGCAGTGGTGATCTACAACCTGCTGCTGCTCATCCGCGGCACCCGCGCGGTGCAGATCATCCTGGGCATCGTCTTCGTCGGCGTCCTCCACTACGCTGCCCAGCTCGCCGACCTGCCCACCCTGCAGTGGCTCCTGGAGAGCCTGCTCATCGTCCTCCCCTTCGCCATCATCGTGCTCTTCCAGCAGGAGATCCGGCGCGCCCTGGCCAACTTCGGGCGCAACCCCCTCTGGGGCCTCGCCAAGCAACAGGCGGTCGAGTCCACCTTCGGCGAGATCGTGCTCGCCGCCACCACGCTCTCGTCCCGCCGCATCGGCGCCCTCATCGTCATCGAGCGACTGCAGGGGCTGCGGAACTACATCGAGAACGGCATCGTCCTCGACGCCGCCCTCAGCTACGACCTGCTGATCAACATCTTCACCCCCGACACGCCGCTCCACGACGGGGCGGTGATCGTGCAGGACGACCGCATCGCCGCCGCCGCCTGCTTCCTGCCGCTCACCCCCAACCCCGAGCTGTCGAAGGAGTTCGGCACCCGCCACCGCGCCGCCCTGGGGATGACCGAGGAGACCGACGCCGTGGCGGTGGTGATCTCGGAGGAGACGGGGATGATCTCGGTGGCCTTCGACGGCGAGATGATCCGGGACTTAGACGGCAAGAGCCTGCGCAACACCCTCTACAAGTACCTCATCACCGACCTCTATCCGCAGGGGTCGAAGACGCCTTGAGCGAGCGCGCCCGCACCTGGCTGCTGCGCGCCCTGGCGCTGGCGATCGCGGTGGCGATCTGGTACAGCGTCTCCTTCGCCGGGCGGGAGACCCTGACCGAACGGATCGTCGAGGCGAGCGTGAGCTACAACCGCCCGCGCGGGTTCGTCATCCTCGACCCGGTGCAGAGCGTCAACGTCCGCCTGCGCGGCAGCAGCAAGAAGGTCCGCCAGCTGAACCCCTACCAGGTGGACGTGCAGGTCGAGCTGACGCAGCAGCAGAAGGGGGCGATCAACGTCAGCCTGAGCCCCGACGACGTCCAGGTCCCCGAGGGCTTCGAGGTGGTGTCGATCGATCCCGACGTCATCCGCGTCGAGCTCGACCGCGAGATCACCCAGCGGCTGCCCGTCCGGCCTCAGATCGTCGGCGAGTCGGCGGCGGGCGCCACCGTGCAGGATCCCGAGGCCTTTCCCAACCAGGTCCTGGTGACCGGCCCGGAGACCCTGCTGTCCCGCATCGCCACCTTGAGCACGCGGCCGATCTCGCTCGATGGCCACGCGCTCACCTTCGAGGAGACGGTGAGCGTCCTCCCTCCCGATCCCCTCATCCAGGTGGTGCAGCCCTCCAAGGTCACCGTAAGGGTCCCCATCGAGCCCCCCGCCGTCTCCAACAGCGCCGGCAAGGCGCAGGGCGGACACTAGAAGCTTGCCCGCTAGGCTCTTCGGCACCGACGGCATCCGCGCCCCCTTCGGGGAACCGCCGCTCGTCAAGCCGGCCGTGACGGCGCTGGCCGGCGCGTTGGCGGCGACGCTCCGCGAGCGTGGTAGCGCGCGGCCGCTCGTCCTCCTGGGCGGCGACACCCGTCTCAGCACGCCCGAGATCTGCCGCTGGCTGGCCGCCGGCCTGGCAGCCGGCGGGGCGGACTACCTCTACGCCGGCGTTATCCCCACGCCGGGCGTCGCTTTCCTCACCC
>DATNKQ010000616.1:0-3115 GCA_035603315.1 Thermoanaerobaculia bacterium | reverse complement strand
CTGCGCGAGATGCTCGACAAGCGCTACGGCTTCGAGAGCATCATCGGCCGCTCGGCGCCGATGGAGAAGCTGTTCGAGCAGATGAAGCTGGTCGCACCGACCCGCTCGAGCGTGCTGGTCATCGGCGAGAGTGGCACCGGCAAGGAGCTGGTGGCGAATGCGCTGCACCGCGCCAGCCCGCGGCGCAACGAGCGCATCCTCGCCATCAACTGCGGCGCCATCCCCAGCGACATCCTGGAGAGCGAGCTCTTCGGGCACGAGCGCGGCGCCTTCACCGGCGCGGTGTCGCGCAAGATCGGCAAGTTCGAGCTCGCGCACCGGGGCTCGCTGTTCCTCGACGAGATCAGCGAGCTCTACCCCGAGCTGCAGGTCAAGCTGCTGCGGGTGCTCGAGGAGCGGCAGGTGATGCGGGTGGGAGGCAGCGAGCTGATCGACGTCGACTTCCGGCTGATCGCCGCCACCAACCGCGATCTCGAGAAGGAGGTCGCCGACGGGCGCTTCCGCGAGGACCTCTACTACCGCCTGAAGGTGGTGACGTTGCGCATCCCGCCGCTCCGCGAGCGGCCGGCCGACCTGCCGGCGCTCGCCGAGCACTTCCTCGCCGTCTTCTCCCAGGAGCACGGCAGGCCCACCATCCGCATCACGCCGGAGGCGCTGGAGGTGCTCTCGCGCTATCCCTGGCCGGGCAACGTCCGCGAGCTCCGCAACGTCATCGAGTCGATGGTCGTCTTCCACCAAGGGGAAGAGATCACCTTGAACGACCTCCCGGCCGAGGTGCGCCAGTCGTCCACCCTGTCGACCTCCGGCTCCCCCGTGCAATCGGTGGTGGGGCAGCAGCGGACGATGGAGGAGATCGAGCGCCAGGCCATCCTCGAGACGCTCCGCCGCACCGAGGGGCATCGCGCCAAGGCCGCCGACGTGCTCGGCATCGGCCTCCGCACCCTGCAGCGCAAGCTCAAAGAGTACAAGGACCAGGGATTCTTCGAAGACTAATCCGCGAAGGGAGAGCCGGCGTCGACGGCTCGGAGGGACGATGGAGCTACCGGCCGAGGTACTGATCCACAACGAGATCCTGGGCATCAAGGGGGGCAAGGGGACCCTGCTGCAGGTGAGCGAGGACGGGTACTACGAGATCAACTGCGTGTTCGGCGACCGCCTGCACCGGACGCTCTTCCCCATCTCGGGCACCGTCCTCATCTACCGGGAGGCCGAGCAGTCGACCGGCGGCGCCGACCTGGAGATCGAGCGATGAGGGGAGCGTGACCGGCGTCCGCCTGTCCGTCAACGTCGACCATGTCGCCACCGTCCGCCAGGCGCGGCGGGCGAGCTATCCCGACCCCGTCGCCGCGGCGCGCCTCGCGGAGGACGCCGGCGCCGCGGGCATCACCGCCCACCTGCGGGTCGATCGCCGGCACATCCAGGACGGCGACCTCGCGCGCCTGCGGGTGAGCGTCCGCGGCAAGCTGAACCTCGAGCTGTCGACCGCCGAGGAGATGGTGGCCATCGCCCTGCGGGTCCAGCCCGACCAGGTGACCCTGGTCCCCGAGCGGGCGGAGGAGGTGACGACCGAAGGGGGTCTCGACATCGTCTCCCGCGGGCCGCGGGTGGCGGAGGTGGCGGAGAGGCTGATCGCCGGCGGCATCGCGGTCTCCGCTTTCGTCGACCCGGACCCGGCGCAGATCGAGGCGCTCGCCGAGATCGCCGCCCGCTCGGCGCCCATCGCCGGCTGCGAGATCAACACCGACGCCTACACCCGGGCCGAGGCCGTCGATTCAGAGCGCACCCGAGGGGAGCTCGAGAAGGTCCGTCACACCGCGGCCCGCGCCCGCGAGCGCGGGCTCCGCCTCTACGCCGGCCACGGCCTTACCCCTGCCAACGTCGGCCCCATCGCCGCCGTCCCCGGCATAGAGGAGCTCAACATCGGCCACGCCATCGTCTCCCGCGCGGTGCTGGTGGGGATGAAAGCCGCCGTCGAGGAGATGCTGGCGGCGATCAGGGCGGGATCGTAGATCCCCCCAGCTCGCCGGCGATCACCGCCGCCAGCTCCTCGGCGAGGGCGTCGATGGCGCGCTGATCGGGACCTTCGATCATGATGCGGGCGAGCGGCTCGGTGCCGCTGTAGCGGAGGACGAGGCGGCCGTCGTCCCCCAGCCGCTTCTCGACGGCGCGCGCCGCGACCGTCACCTTCGGCACGGCGGCGAACTCGGTCTTGCGCTCGACGGGGACGTTGCGCAGGACCTGCGGGTAGCGGCGGAAGCCGGCGAGGAGCTCCGAGAGCGGGCGGTCGGCGGCGCGCAGCAGCGCGGCCATATGGAGGGCGGTCAGGAGGCCGTCGCCGGTCGACGCCAGGCCCAGGTGCACGATGTGGCCGGACTGCTCGCCACCCAGGAGAATCCCCTCCCGCCGCATCGCCTCGACCACGTAGCGGTCGCCGACGTCGCAGCGCACGACGCCGATGCCCTCCTGCGCCAGCGCCCGCTCGAGCCCCAGGTTGCTCATCGAGGTGGCGACGATCTTCGCCGGCGTCAGCAGGCCCTGGTGGTGGAGATGAGTCGCCCAGAGGTAGAGCATGGCGTCGCCGTCGCGCACCGCTCCCCGCTCGTCGGCGAGGATGCAGCGGTCGGCGTCGCCGTCGAAGGCCGCTCCCAGGTCGCAGCTCTCGGCGGCGGTGCGCGCCGCCATCTCGGCCGGCGCCGTCGAGCCGCAGCCGGCGTTGACGTTGCGCCCGTCGGGGTCGGCGTGGAGGAGGACCACCTCGGCGCCCAGGCCCTCGAAGAGCGGCGCGGCGTAGGAGGAGGCGGCGCCGTTGCCGGCGTCGAGCGCCACTCGCAGGCCGGCGAGCGACCGGCCCGCGGCGCTGCCGTTCAACGTGGCGGCCAGGCCCTCGAGGTACTCGTCGCGCAGGCGATCATCGGCGACGAGGCCAGCCTGGGCGGGCGGCGGTTGCGGGCACGGCGCGCCGATCAGGCGCTCCTCCAGCGCCTGCTCGTCCGCCTCGCTCCACTTGCTGCCGGCGCCGTCGATCAGCTTGATGCCGTTGTCCGGGAAAGGGTTGTGGCTGGCCGAGACGGAGATGCCGGCGGCCGCCCCGTGGAGGCGGGTGAGGAAAGCGACG
>DATNKQ010000604.1:0-5074 GCA_035603315.1 Thermoanaerobaculia bacterium | reverse complement strand
CGTGGAGATGGGCCTCTCCAGCGGCCAGGAGCCGGTGATGCTCGAAAAGGGCAAGGCCATTCTCGGCTTCCAGCAGCCGGCCTTCGCCCGCGCCCTGAAGCACCGCCTGAAGATCGCCTTCGGCCTCGACGACGATCCCCGGCTGGTGGCCAACGAGTTCGGCGCCCTGGTGCGCGGCGGCATGACGCCGCTCGCCGCCCTCCAGGCCGCCACCGTCAACGCCGCCGAGCTCCTCGGCATCGCCGATCGGGCCGGCGCCGTCGAAGCGGGCAAGCTCGCCGACCTCGTCGCCGTCGCCGGCGACCCGCTGGCCGACCCCGCGGCCCTCGGGCGGGTGGTCTTCGTGATGAAGGGGGGGAAGGTCGCGCTCCACGACCTCGCGAAGGCGCCGGCGGACTAGATCTCCATGTTGACGGCGTAGCAGGTGCGGTCGAGGAAGCGATCCCAGAGACCGCGGCGGGCCCAGGCGGCGGGCAGGATGCGGACCGCGCGCTGGAGGTCGCGCGCGAAGGCCGCCTTGAGCTCCCCGGCGACGCCGGCGTCGATCACCCCGACGCTGGCCTCGTCGTTGATGTAGATCGAGCGGTCGTCCAGGTTAGTCGAGCCGACGAGCGACCAGAGGCCGTCGACGATCATGATCTTCTGGTGGTTGAGGGTGGGCTGGAACTCGTAGATCTTGATCCCCTTCCGCAGCAGCTCGTCGTAGTGGTAGTGCCCGGCGTGCTCGACGAGCTTGCTGTCGCTGACCGGCCCGGGGAGGAGGAGCTTGACGTCCACCCCGCGGCGGACCGCCCGTCCCAGGAGCGCGACGAGATCCTGGTTGGGGATGAAATAGGGGTTCTCGATGATCACCTCCTTCTGGGCGCTGGCGATCGCCATCTTCAAGAGGAGCTCGAGGTCGGAGACGCCGCCGTGGGGCGAGCTCGCCTCGACGTGCACCCTGACCGTGCCGGCGGCGACCGGCCGCGGGAAGTACTTCTCCCCCACCAGCACCTCGCCCGTCCCCTCGACCCAGTTCTCGGCGAAGACCCCCTGGAGGGCGCCGGCGATCGGCCCTTCGAGGCGGAGGCCGGTGTCGCGCCAGTGGCGCGCGTCCTGCGCATGGCCCGTCCATTCCTCGGCGATGCCAAGGCCGAAGATGTGGCCGACGCGGCCGTCGAAGACCGCCACCTTGCGGTGCGTGCGGTTGTTGATGAGGCCGAGCGAGTTCCAGGCGAGGGGATGGTAGGCGAGGATCCGCACCCCCGCCGCGCGCATCTCGGCAGCCAGCCGGTTGTCCATCAGGTGGGCGCCGAAGGCGTCCACGGTGAGCCGCACCTCGACCCCCTGCCGCGCCTTCGCCGCCAGCGCTCCGGCCACCCGGGCGCAGATCTCCCCCCGCCACCAGACGTAGGTCTCGATGTCGATCGTCTGCTTCGCCGCCGCGATGTCGGAGAGGAGCGCGGGGAAGAACTGGTCGCCGTTCTGCAGCACCTGGACGCGGTTGCCGGGGATGACCGAGACGCCGGTCATGCCGGTGATCGAAGGGAGGGCCTCGGCGAAGCTCTCGATGTCCGGCACGCTGACGCTCGTCTTGCGCTGGTGGACGACCGAGAAGAGGAGGAGGACGAGGACCGCCACGAAGAGGATCAAGACGACGAGGGTCCAACGGGAGACCTCGATCATCTCGGCGGCTTTCCTGGCCCTCGCGGCAGGCCGCGAGGGCTTGGCGGATTTGCGCGGTTTGAAAAAGGCGCGGACGTTTGCCATGGCGGCTTTCTGCGCGCCCTCAGGCCGCGCGGCGGAGCTCGACGACGATCGGCCAGTGATCCGACGGCCCGGCGCGCAGCACCCGCGAGGCCACCGGCGTCCAGCCGGCATCGGCGAAGACATAGTCGAGGTGCTGGCGGGTAACCCGGTGGGTCGAGGCGAGGTCGCGGCAGGCGCGGAAGAGCTCGGCGGCCATGAGGTTGCGCAGCTCGGGCGCCTGCGGCGGGGCGTTGAGGTCGCCGGCGAGGATGAAGGCGCCGTCAGCCCGCTTCAGGTGGGCTGCCAGCTCGGCCGCCTGCAGGGCGCGCGCCGCGCGCCCGATCCGTCCCCAGGCGGCCAGGTGGGTGACGAAGAAGTCGACCTCGCCGCCGGCGACGGACACCCGCGCCGCCAGGAGGGTCCGCGGCTCGCCGCTCCCGGGCAGCCGGTGGACGGCGGCCGAGAGCACCTCGCCGGAGGTCAGCACGGCGTTGCCGAACTCGCCGCGCCGGGTCGCGAAGCTGCTGCCGAAGCGCAGATCCATGCCGGTCAGCCGGGCCAGCGCCTCGGCCTGGTCCTCGAAGCGCGACCGCCAGCCGCGCCGGTAGACCTCCTGCAGGCCGACGAGATCGGGCCGCTCGTCGGCGATGACGCGGGCGATGCGGCCGAGATAGGTGCGGGTGAAGAGCGCCCCGTGCCCCTGCACGTTGTACGACATCACCTTGAGCGCTGGAGGGACCACTGCGCCGGGGGAACAGCAAATCCCGCGCCAGAGGAAAGGCCCCCCTAGCCCGCATGTCTCGCCGCTTCGGGAGCGGAGACCCGGAGTCTTCGGAGGGTCGAAGCGGCGACGTGGCGAGACATGCGGGCTAGCGTTCGTGCAGGTGCGGCTGCCCGGAGTCGCCTTCCGTGAGCATCTTCTCCTTGCGCCGCAGGAGCTCCAGGGCAGTCACCCCTTCGACGGCGCCGCGGCCCTCGATCCAGGCCTCCGTGCACTCCCCGCAGCAGGGGCCCTGCTTGGCGACCACGTCGCGGCAGTGGCATTCGCCGCGCTTCAGCAGGCATTCGTTGCAGGCCGGCTTGACGCAGCAGCGGTACTTGCCCTGCTGGGCGAGGGTGCGCTTGGTCTCCGCCACCTCCGAGCGCGACCGCGCCAGCTGGCCGTCCGCCCCCAGGGCCTTGAAGTCGTCGGCGGCCGGCGGCGCCTCCGGCTCCGGGGCGACCGGGTTGGCCGCAGCCGCCGCGGCGAAGGGGCGGGCGCCGGCATGCTGATAGCGGAAGGCCGCGCAGGCGCCGACCAGAAGAGAGAGGACGGGGAGGACGGCGATCGACAGCAACGAGACGAGGACGACGGCGTTCCTGCGCATGGCGTTCCCCTCAGAAGTTGAAGTCGCGCACCAGGTTGAAGCCGAGGCGGACGTCCCCCGCCTTGAAGCCGGCGGCGGAGTCTCCTCCCAGGTACTGGTCGACGGTCGTGGCGCGCGAGTTGCCGACCACCAGCTCGAAGATGTGCCCGCCCACGGACTTCGACAGCGCCGCGTGCCAGGCGGCGACGCTCTCGGGCAGGTCGCGGTTCTTGGGGACGTACTCGACCTCCAGCAGGCTGTTGCCGGGCAGGGGAACGGTCATGCCGACGGGCAGGTTCCAGGCGTTGCGCAGGCGCGGCGTGTCGCGGACCCAGGAGGGGACGAGGAAGAGGTTGACCCCGGGGGCGAAGCGGCGGGAGACGACGAGCTGGCCGAAGGGGCGCCGGCGGTCGTCGACGCCCGAGCGCTGCAGGAGATCGGCGCCGGCCCGCAGGGCCAGCGACAGCGGGACCCGCGGCGCCTGCTCGATCACCAGGAACTTGCCGGCGAGCTCGAAGTCCTCCTGGAACGAGGAGCGGTAGACCTCGAGGTCGAGGTTGCGCGCCACCCCCGCCGACACCCCGATGCCGACGTCGGCGCCGCTGTCCAGCCCCCAGAGGTCGTGGACGCTCCCCTGGTTGACCGTCTGCTGGAAACGGTGGGTGAAGAGGACCTCGATCTGCCGCTGGCCGACGGCGAAGGGGGTCGGCAGGTCGATGAGACGGGTGCCGACGGGGTCGCGGTGGACCGGCTCGTAGGGCGCCGGATCCTCCTGCGCCAAGAGGGCGCCGGCGGTGAGAATAGCGAGGAGGAGGATGGCCAGGAGGCGGGTCGGCGTCGGGTCGTCCATGGTCGTCCTCAGTTGTTGGGCGCGCCGGCCTGGATCCAGCCGGCGATGCCGTCGATCTGCGCCTGGCTCAGAAAGGGCGGGCCGTCCTGCGGCATGCGGGAGCCGGTGATGTCGCCGTCGCCGCGCACCTTCTTCAGCAGGTAGCTCTGCTCCGGGCTGCCGGGCTGGACGCGGTTCAGGCTCGGGTTCTCCTGCGAGCGCCGGCCGACGATCTGGCCGTAGCTGACGCCGGCCTCGAGCACCATCCCCTGCTGCGCCGTGGCGCCGGAGTGGCAGCCGGACTTGGCGCAGTTGGGGGTGAAGATCTCCGCCTGGATGCGGGCGAAGGTGAAGGCCGGGCCGGCGGAGGCCGGCGGCTCGGTCGGCGACTTCACTTTGCCGCAAGCGGCGGTCAGGAGGGGGAGGACGGCGATGGCGCCCAGGGTCGCCATCGCCGCGGTCGCAGCCTTCGCCGCCCTCGCCGCCCCCTCCGAGCGCCTACGGGCAGGTGGCGAAAGCACTCGTGTCCTGCACCGGGGCCGCCGCGGTGTTCAAGGGGTTGAAGTAGACCTGCACGATCCCGGTCTGGGTGTCGGTCACCGTCAGCGTGAACTGCACGTTGGTGGTGGCGGCGAAGAAGACCCAGTAGCGGTTGAAGGGATTGACGCAGGCGTTGAGCACTTTGACCAGCAGCTCGATGTTCGTGGGGTCGAAGAAGTAGAAGAGCCCGGAGGCGGGGGCGGAGGCCAGCGGCACGGCGATCCCCATCCCGCTCCCCGTCGACGTCTTCCAGGTCACCTCGACCTTGAAGCGCCCGCCGGTGACGCAGAGGGTGTTCAGACCCTCGACGCAGGGCGCCGGAACGGCGTTGGTGGCGGCCCCGGCCACCTTCGAGTACGGCGAGAAGCCGGAGGCCCCGGCGGCGCGGACGCGGAAGTTGTAGAAGGTCGCCGGATTGAGGCCGCCGATCACGATACTGGTGGCGTTGGCGGCGGTGGTCGCCACCTCCGCGAAGGCGCCGCCGAGGCTCTGCTGCTCGATCCGGAAGCCGATCTCGTTGGTGGAGTTGTCGCTCCAGTTGAGGAGGATCTCACTCGTCGACTGCGCCTGGGCGGTGAGGTTCGAGGGGGCGTTGAGCGGCCCGCCGCCGCTGTCGTTGTCGAGGATCGTC
>DATNKQ010000587.1:0-9500 GCA_035603315.1 Thermoanaerobaculia bacterium | reverse complement strand
AGTGGAGGATGAGAAAATCGCGCACGCCATCGATGCAGTCGCTCACCGCCCGGTTGTAGCTCCTGACGGTCTCGTCGTCGACCACGTCGCCGGGAAAATGGTTCACCAGCTCCTCGATGCCGTGCTGGATGAAGAAGATTCCCGTCGATTCCAGAGGCTCGACGAACCCGCTCGCCAGGCCGATGGCGACACAGTTCTTCACCCATGAGCTCCGGCAGCGGCCGATTCGCATCGCGATGTGCGACGCCTTCACCGCCTCGGCGGCAGGACCCAAGTGGCGGCGGAACTCCGCTTCCGCGTCCTCCCGCGACTGGAACTGGCGCGAGTAGACGTAGCCCGTTCCCATCCGTCCGTAGAGGGGTATGTTCCACACCCAGCCGGAGCTCAGGGCGGTCGCCGTCGTGTACGGGTTGATGCCATGGACCTCGATGTCGCGCGGCACCTGCATCGCTATCGCGCTGTCGCAGAGAAGCGATTCGGAGAACGAGATGAACGGCTCGCCAAGCGTCTGGTTGATCAGCAGGCCGCGGAATCCCGTGCAGTCGACGTAGAGGTCGCCCTCCAGGATGCCATGCTCGCGGGTGCGCAGGTGGTGGATGCTGCCGTCCTCCCGCAGGACGACTTCGTCCACGTCATCGACCACCTGCCGGACCCCGCGGCGGGCGGCGTATCCCTTGAGGAATTCCGCCACCAGGCTGGCATCGAAGTGGTAGGCGTAGGGATATTGCACCCGGTGCTCGGCGAGGATGTTCTTCTTCCCCTGCAAGTCGACGGCGAAGTAGTCCTGCACCTTTTCGTCGAAGACGCGGCCGTCGAGGAAGCGGGGCGACCGCTGGGCATCGCAGAGGGCGGGAACGAGGAAGCAGGCGTAGTCGAAGGGCTCTTCGTCGCGCTTGAGCTTAAGCCACCACTCGCCCATATTGAAGCCGTCGACGATCTCGTAGCGCTGAAAAGGATGGAAGAAATGGCCGCTCGCCGCCCGCCAGTCGACGAACTTGATGGCCAGCTTGTAGCTGGCGTTGCAGCTCGGCATCCACTCGCTCTCGTCGAGCCCGAGGAAATCGAAGAAGAGCTTGATGGTGCTGAAGGTCGCCTCCCCAACGCCGACCGACTTGATGTTGGACGATTCGATGACGGTGATGTCGAGGCCCGGCAGAGCCTTCTTCAAATGAGACGCCGTCATCCAGCCGGCCGTTCCCCCGCCCACGATGACAACCCTTTTCGCCACGGTGACTCCTTTCAATACTGATACATACGACGCGAGAGCACGAACCGGTTCAGAGCACCGTGATCAGGGCTTCTTCGGCTGGAGGGCGGCCACCACCGGCGGCGGCAGATCCTTCATCCGCTTGATGAACCCCGCGAGGCTCGAAAGCTGTTTCTCATTGTACCCGTAGGGGGACATTCCCGACCTACGGATGCCGTGCTTGATGATCCAGATCACTTGCGGCTCCGAATACTGCGTGCCGACGTGCGCGAACTCGGGTGGGGAGGTAAAATAGACGCGCTTGCGAGGAGGGCGGCCGAACCTGCCATGGCAGCCGGCACAACCGTCCATGTAAAGCGTCCCTCCGGCGATCAGATCGGCGTCGGTGTGGGATGTGGAGCTTGGCGTATCGGGTGCGTTGCGCGCGACGGAGGCGTGCACCGCGAAGCTCGTCAGCCGGCTCAGCCAGCCGGGAGCCTGCACGTCGGCATTCACGTCGGCGGCGCCCAGCCGCAGGTACAGGAACGGGCCAGCCACGAGAAGCACGAGCGCGGCGAGAAAACCGAGAATGAAGTTCTTCATCGAGGTTCTCCTTGCTGGCGCAGCTTAGTTCGACGCCTGAACGGCCTTGACGACCGCGGGCGGCAGGTTTCGGATGTGGGAGATGAACGACACGAGACTCCAGAGATCGGAATCCGAGTAATGAGGCTGCGGGAACATTCCGCTCATGCGGATGCCGTGCCTCGCGACCCAGAAGAGCTGGGCTTCGGTGTATTGCGATCCGGCATGCGCAAATTGAGGCGCCGGCGGGTAGAACGACAGTCCGAACGCGCTCGGAGGTTGCCCCGGACCGCCGTGGCAACCGACGCAATCGTCCATGTAGAGCTTGCCTCCCGCGATCCGGGTAGCGTCCGCATCGGGGAGCGGATTTTGCATCGCCGGAGCCTGCCGCCGGACGGCGGCGTGCACCGACGGCGTCATGAGAGCCGCTTCGCAGGCCGACGGCTTCGCATCCGCCGCCACCTCCATGAAGCCGAGACCCAGGTAGGCGGCGAGAACGATCGCGACCAGCGCGATGGCGCAGAGCGCGCCAGCAAGGAAATTCTTCACCTCGCACCCCCGTCGTGAAGTAGGTTTCCGACTTTCGCCGAGAAGAACTGCAAACGATGAATATCATACTAGCCGAAGGCGATTCAAGGCCGCTTGCGCATCTTCGAACATCGGGTACACTCGACCCCGATCATGTGTGGATTCGTCGGCTATGTCGACCTGCGCGGCGAGCGCATGGCGGACCGGGAGCTGCTGGTCAGGATGACCGACAAGCTCGTCCACCGCGGTCCCGACTCGGCCGGCTTCTTCGTCGAGGGCGCCGTCGGCCTCGGCTTTCGCCGGCTGAGCATCATCGACATCGAGACCGGCGATCAACCGATCTGGAGCGAGGACGGAAGCCTGGTCCTGCTCTGCACGGGGGAGATCTACAACTACCTCGAGCTGCGGCGCGGGCTCGAAGAGCGGGGGCACGTCTTCGCGACGCGCAGCGACGTCGAAGTTCTTCTCCACCTCTATGAAGAGTGCGGCCCGGATCTTTTGGCGCGCATCAACGGTCAATTCGCGTTCGTGCTCTTCGATCGCCGGCGCCAAGTCCTCTTCCTGGCGCGGGACCACTTCGGCGTGACTCCGCTCTACTACGCCACCGCCGGCGGCTTCTTCCTCTTCGGGTCGGAGATCAAGGCGCTCCTCGAGCACCCGGCGGCGCCGCGGCAGGTCGACCTGACCGGGCTCGACCAGGTGCTCTGCCTGCCTGGCGTGGTGAGCCCGCGCACCCTCTTCAAGGGGATCGAGAGCTTGAAGAGCGGCCACCGGATCGTCGTCCAGGGCCCGCGGGTGGAGGTGGCCGAGTATTGGGATCTCGACTATCCGCTCGCCGGCGAGCTGCCCTACCAGGAGCCGGAGAGCTCCTACGTGGAGCGCTTGAGCGCCGTGCTCGAGCGCTCGGTCGCGTACCGGCTGCAGTCGGACGTCCCCATCGGCCTCTACCTGAGCGGCGGCCTCGACTCCTCGCTGGTCACCGCGCTGGCCTGCCGCCTGCGAGGCGCCGGGCAGCACACGTTCTCGATCAGCTTCACGGACCGCAGCATCGACGAGACGCGCTATCAGCGGCTCATGGTGGAGCGGCTGGGCACCATCCATCACGAGATCCGCTTCGACTGGCAGGAGATCGCGAGCCGGCTGCGCGACATGGTCTACCACTGCGAATGCCCGGTCAGGGAGAGCTACAACACCTGCTCGATGGCGCTATCGAGCGCCGCCCGGCAGGAGGGGATCAAGGTGATCCTGGGGGGTGAAGGGGCCGACGAGATCTTCGCCGGCTATCCGGGGTACGTCTTCGACCAGATGGGCCCCCGGCGCTCCTCCGGCAATGGGCCCGGCGCCCTCCGCGAGCAACAGCTCCGGGAGCGGCTATGGGGCGACCCGCAATTGTTCTACGAGATCGATCTGCACTCCTTCGGGGGCATTCGGGAGACCCTCTACTCGGCAGCTCTCGAAGCGGAGGTCCCGACCTTCGACTGCCTGAGTTTCCCGCTCATCAACCCAGAGCGGCTGCGCGGACGGCATCCGATCCACCAACGCTCCTACCTCGACTTCAAGCTTCGCCTGGCCGACCACCTGCTCGCCGACCACGGCGACCGTATGGTGCTCGCCAACTCGGTGGAAGGGCGCTATCCCTTCCTCGACCTCGGCGTCGTCGACCTCGTGCGCGAGATCCCCCCCGATCTAAAGGTTCATAACTTCGTTGAAAAGTATATCCTTAAAAAACTGGCGGTCGATCTCGTACCGCCGGAGATCATCGCGCGGGAGAAATTCGGCTTCCGGGCGCCCGGCTCCCCCTATCTGCTGGCCCAGGGTCTCGACTGGATCGACGACCTGCTGTCCTACGACCGCATCAAGCGCCAGGGGTACTTCGACCCTGACAAGGTCGCGGGCTTGCGCGCGCGGGCAGCGCAGGCCCCGCGCGAGGCTGGCGGCCTCAATCCCCATCTGGAGACCGACTTCCTCATGATCGTCCTGACCTTCAACCTCCTCTGCGAGCTCTTCGATCTCCCTGAACTCTAGTTCCTGCCGCCGACCCGAGGCTTCGCCGCCGAGGATTGACGCAAGTGAACCGCTTGCAATATTCTTGAAGCAACAGATCGCCGCCCGAAGGGCCGTCAAAGCCACGGATTCCCTGGAGTAGTTTGAGTCTCCGCCCCCTACCTGACCTCCCATTCGCCGGCCCATCCGACGTCGAAATCGGATGCGAACCGCGGATCACGGTTGAAGCTACTTTCTGCCAGGCACCTGGATGATCCAAGACATATCTAGCCCTCCGTTGGACGAGGTCCCGATCTTCGACCGCCAGCTCAAGGAGGAGCGGGATTACTGGATCGCGCGCCTGACGCCGGCGCCGCGACCCGTGCTGCCCATCCCGGAGCTCCCGCGGAGGGGCAGGGTTGCCGGCCAAGATCTCTCGGTTCCTTCATTACACCCGGTGGCGCCCGAACCCAGGGAGATCCTCGATCTCGATTGGCCCGCGTCCTTGGGATGGGAGCTGCGCCGGCTGGCACGCGACTCTCCCCTGCTTGTCTACGTTGCCCTGACCACCGCGCTCGAGGTCTGCCTCCATCGGCTGTCGGGCGAGCTCTCGATCTCGATCGGCAGCCCTCCCCTGCTCGAAGCTCATGGGCCGGCAAGCAACGCTGTCGCCGTGGTCGACCAGATCGACCCCGAGCGTCCTTTTCGCGCGCACCTCCTGCAGGTGCGCGAGACCCTGCGGGAGGCCTATTCCCGCCAGTCCTATCCGTGGGCTCGGCTGCTCGAAGACCTGCGGCTCGAATGGCAAGAGGGCCGCTGCCCGCTGTTCGATGTCGCCATTTCGCTCGCCGGCCTCCATGCCGACCTGCCCGACGTCGGTCACGGCCTGGCGCTGTGCTTCGCCCTGGGCGCCGAGGGGCTCACGGGCCGCGCGGAGTTCGACCGGCGGCGATTCCACCGCTCCGGCGTCGCCCGGTTCGCCGCTCATTTCCAGCGCGTCCTCACCGCGGCCCTCGCCAACCTCGAGGCGCCGCTCTCCACTCTCGACCCCCTGACGGCGGCCGAGCGCCACCAACTTCTCTGCGAGTGGAACGACACCGCCATGGAGACCGGCTGGCCGCAGGAGCGCTGCGCGCACGAGCTGATCGCCCGCCAGGCGGAGAGCGTTCCCCGAGCCGTGGCGGTCTCGTCGGTAGGCTCGTCCGCCGATGACGGCGAGGCCCTGAGCTACGCCGAGTTGGAGCGGCGGGCCAATCAGCTCGCCCACTACCTGCGCGCCCTCGGCGTGGAGCCCGACCGCCGAGTGGCCGTGCTGCTGCGCCGCTCTCCGGATCTGCCGGTGGCCCTGCTGGCGGTGCTCAAGGCGGGCGGAGCTTACCTTCCCCTGGACCCTGCCTACCCGCGCGAACGCTTGGAGCAT
This sequence comes from Thermoanaerobaculia bacterium, assembly GCA_035603315.1. Taxonomy (GTDB): domain Bacteria; phylum Acidobacteriota; class Thermoanaerobaculia; order Multivoradales; family UBA5704; genus DATNKQ01. The sequence goes on along the minus strand of DATNKQ010000587.1, from coordinate 3,801 downwards.
CTCGTGGCCGACTCTGCTCCGACGGCCCTCGTCACCGTCGAAAGCCTTCGCGCGCTGTTGCCTGCAAACGAGAGTCGGCCGCTGGCGGTTGTCTGCCTGGACCGCGACCGCGCAACGATCAACGGCCATCCGGCGACGCCGCCGTCCGGCCTCGCAGCGCCGGAAGACATCGCCTACGTGATCTACACGTCGGGCTCGACCGGCCGGCCCAAGGGGGCGATGGTCAAGCACCGAGGCCTGCTGAACCACCTTCTCGCCAAGATTCCCGGAATCGGCCCGGCCGACGTGGTCGCTCAGACCGCGTCGGCGGCCTTCGACATCTCCGTCTGGCAGCTCCTGGCGGCGCCGCTCGCCGGCGGCCGGGTCCTGATCCTAGCCGACGCCGTCGCGCACGATCCAGCGCGCCTGCTCGACGAGATCGACCGCCGGGGAGTAACGGTCCTGGAAACCGTGCCGTCCCTGCTGGCGGCGATGGTCGAAGAGGTGGCGCGCCGGGGAGCGGCACGCCCGCCGCTCGCCGCGCTGCGCTGGCTGATCTCCTGCGGCGAGACCCTGCCGCCTGAGCTCTGCCGACAGTGGCAGCGCCATTACCCCCAGGTGGCGCTGCTCAACGCCTACGGTCCCACCGAGTGCTCGGATCGGGTGAGCCACCAGGTCCTGCGCAGCGCCCTGCCCGCCGACGCCGCTGCGGTGCCGATCGGGCGCCCGGTCGCCAATCTGCGGCTCTACGTGCTCGACGGGGAGCTGCGGCCGATGCCCGCCGGTTTCCCCGGAGAGCTCTGCGTGGGAGGGATCGGGGTGGGCAGAGGCTATCTCCGCGATGCTGCGCGGACCGCGGAGGTCTTCGTTCCCGACCCCTTCGCGGCGGCGGCCGGCTCCCGTCTCTACCGCACCGGCGACCTCGCCCGCCACCTGCCGGACGGTCGCCTCGAGTACCTGGGACGGATCGATCACCAGGTCAAGATCCGCGGCGTCCGCATCGAGCTGGGCGAAGTCGAGGCGGCCCTCGGGCGCATCCCGGCCTTGCGCCAGAGCGTCGTCATCGCGCGCGAGCATCCGACGGGAGGAGGCTCCTACCTGGCGGCCTACGTCGTCGCCGCCAGCGCGCCGCCGCCCACCAGCGCAGAGCTGCGCGCGTCGCTCCTGGCAACGCTGCCCGAGCCTATGGTGCCTTCCGTCTTCGTTCCTCTCGACGCGCTGCCGCTCACTCCGCGGGGCAAGGTCGACCGCCGCGCCTTGCCCGCTCCCGACGGCATCCGCCCGGACCTCGGCGCGCCCTACGTCCCGCCGCGCAATGCGACCGAGCAGGTGATGGCCGGCCTCTGGGCCGAGCTCCTAGGGCTCGAGCGCGTGGGGGTCTTGGACAGCTTCTTCGACCTCGGCGGCCACTCTCTCCTGGCCAGCCGGCTGGTCGCCCGCCTGCGCCGGATCTTCCAGGTGGAGCTGCCGCTCCTCGGTCTCTTCGAGCGGCCGACCCTGGAAGGAACGGCGGCGCAGATCGCCGATCTGCGCGGCGGCACGGAGGTGGCCGCTGAGATCGCCCGCCTCTTCCTAGCGGCCGCCGACCTGCCGCCGGCGGAGCGCACGGGCGCCTTCGAGCGCCTGCTGCGCGACCAGGGGTTCGACCTGCCGGTTGCCCAGGAGATCCCACGCTCCGCCGCCACGGGGTCCGCGCCCCTGTCGCTGAGCCAAGAGGGGGTCTGGTTCAGGGAGCAGCTGGAGGGATCCGGCGCGACTTACAACCTGATCTTTGCCGCCCGCCTCATGGTTGCCCTGGACCTCAACCTCTTCGCGCGCGCCATCGACGAGATCGTGCGCCGCCATGAGGTCCTGCGCACGGGTTTCCGCGTGGAGGAGGGCGTGCCGGTGCAGAGGGTCCTGCCGCCGGGACACTACCCCGTCCCCTTGGTCGACCTCGAGGCGCTCCCTCCCGCGCCGCGTGATCGCGAGATGCTCCGCCTCGCCCGGGGTGCCGCGCGCCGCCCTTTCGACCTCACCCGCGGACCATTGCTGCGGATCGAGCTCCTCCGCTCGACGGACGCCGGCCACGTGCTGCTGCTGACCATGCACCACATCGTCTCCGACGGTTGGTCGATGGCGATCTTCGTCGACGAGCTGGCGGCCCTCTACCGCGCCTTCTCCGAGGGACGGCCTTCGCCCTTGCCAGAGCTGCCGGTGCAGTATGCCGACTTCGCCCGCTGGCAACGGCAGTGGCTCTCCGGCGATGTACTGGACGGGCAGCTCGCCTATTGGCGCCAGCAGCTCGCGGGAGTCCCGCCACGGCTGCGCCTGCCGGCTGACCGGCTCCGTCCGGACGTGCAAACGACGCGCGGCGGCACCCTCCCCTTCCGGATCGCCGCCCCCTTGGCCGCCAGCCTGCGGGCGCTGGGCCGGCGGGAGGGAGCCACTCTGTTCATGGTCCTCCTGACCGGCTGGAAGATCTTGCTGCGCGCCTATGCGGGACAGGACGACTTCGCCGTTGGGACTTACTTCGCCAACCGCAGCCGCCGCGAAGTGGAAAGCTTGATCGGCTTCTTCGTCAACACCCTGGTGCTGCGCACGGACCTGAGCGGCGATCCGACCGGCCGCGAGCTGCTGGCTCGCGTGCGCCGGACCACCCTGGGCGCGTACGCACATTCGGACCTGCCGTTCTCGAAGCTGGTGGAGGCGCTGTCCCCGCAACGCGACCCCAGCCACAACCCGCTGTTCCAGGTGGTGCTCAGCCTCGACAACTTCCCTCCGCCGGCCGAGACGGGCGCCGGCCTGGCGGCGGAGCCGGTGCCTCTCCATACCGGCTCGTCGAAGTTCGACCTGGCCCTGGAAATGAAGGAAGCCGGAGAGGCCATCGAGGGGCTGCTCGAGTTCAACTCCAACCTGTTCGAGCCGGCGACCATGGTCCGGATGCTCACCCACTACCGTACCCTCCTACAGCAGATGGTGGACGCCCCCGACCGATCGATCTCCACCCTGTCGCTCGCCGACGACACCTCCCACGCCGGCGCATTGGACGACTTCAACGCCGACTTCGGGGAGCCCGCTTGACGGAGCCAGCAGCCCTCTCCACCGCTCCCGTCGCCGGCGGCCCTTCGCGGCATGTACCGGTCCACGAGCTGGTTTCCGGCATCGCCGGGCGGTATCCCCACCGGACGGCGATCGAGGCCGGGGACCGCGGGGTGTCCTATGCCGAGCTGGAGGCGCGCGCCCACGGCCTGGCGGCCCTGCTGCGCTCGCCCAAAGGGACGCGCGTCGCCGTCCTCTCCGAAGACCCGCTGGTGGTGATCCCGGCGCTGCTCGCCATCCTGAAGAACGGCGGCGTCTTCGTCCCCCTCGACCCGCAGCTCCCCGAACGCCGCCTGGCGCGCATGCTCGGCGAGGTTTCGGCTGGCTGGCTGCTCGTGGAGCCCGGGCTCGCCGGCCTGGGCGAGCGTCTCGCCGCGGCCGCAGGGCGGCCGCGCTGCTTCGTCCTGGACGAGCAGATGGCGATACCGATCGGCGTTCCGGAGCCGGTGACTCCGGTCGCCCAGCAGCCCGACGATCCCTGCTATGTGTACTTCACCTCGGGCTCCACCGGCAGCCCGAAGGGGATCGTGGGACGGCTCAAGGGGATCGATCACTTCGTCCGCTGGGAGATCTCCACCCTTGGCATCGAAGCGGGGACCCGGGTCAGCCAGCTGACCATCCCCACCCACGATCCGTTCCTGCGCGACGTTTTCGTCCCTCTCTGCGCCGGGGGCACCGTCTGCGCGCCGCCGGACCACGTTTCGCGCCTCGACCCCGGACGGCTCGTCTCCTGGCTCGATC
>DATNKQ010000572.1:0-6836 GCA_035603315.1 Thermoanaerobaculia bacterium | reverse complement strand
GTCGCCTCCGGCTATCTGCTGCAGACGGCGACCGATCCATCCTGGCGCCGGGCCTGGGTCGTCGTGCACCTGGCGGCCTCGGCCCTCTGGCTCCTGGGCGCCGCCGCCCACCAGACCGCCCGGCGCAGTGTGCGAGACCGGCCGGCGATCGGTTGACTACGGCTGGTGAAATATCTCCTCCGACGGGCGGGTTGAGTGCTACCATGCCCGTTCGTCGTCGGGCGTCCATGCGCGACCGTTGCAACGGTGGGGAGCGTTGCCATGCCGAGATCGTCTTTCACCCAGGAGACCCATACCTGGGAGAGGCTCGTCCGGGCGCTCGAAGAGCGTGCCGGGGCGCTGACGCATCTGGCCGAGAATCGCATCCGGCTGGCAGCGGCGGTGGCGCAGCTCAAGAAGCTCGCCGAGCGCCAGGCGATCGAGAGCGGGCGCCTGCGCGCCACCAACCGCGCCATGCGCGAAGCGCGGCGCGTCGCGCACGAGCTCGAAAGCCGGCTCCGCGCCGGCTTGCGGGCGCACTTCGGCGCGCGCGGCAACGAGCTGTTCCACTTCGGCAGCCGCCCGCTCCGCCGGCGCCGGCAGGGAGGGGCGCCCAACATCGAAGCTCCCCTGGCCGCGGTCCCGCCGGAAACCGCCGCCGACCCGCCGGAGAAGAGCGCGCCCCGAGCGGGGAAGGCGCCTGCCCCGAAAGGGCGGCGCCCGCCCAAAGAAGTACGGCGTGCGCCCCAAGAAGGGCGGGCCGCCCCCAAGAAGGGCAAGGCCCGCCCAAAGTAGGGAAGGGCCTGCCCCAAGTAGGGAAGGGGGCTTCCCCAGTGGGGAAGGGCCCTTCCCCAAGAAGGGCGAGAGCTTCCCCAAGAAGGGCGAACCGATCCCAACGAATTCTCCCCGCCGCATCGCTCTGCGGACGGAATTATCGCCAATAGGGTCCCCGTGGCGCCGGCAGACGCCGTGGATCGGCGAAGGGAGCTTTTCTTCGCCGCCAGGGCGTTTGCAACGGAAACCGCAGCCTTTTGACGCCGGCAGCAGCCTCGTCTCGGTCTACGCGAGAATTTCACCGTATCCGGAGCCCTGAAACGATTTAAAGGCCGCCATCTGCGTAACAGGCCGCCTGACAAGCCGAAATCCGCGCCGCTCGCACGGATTCCCGCCCAGCGGCGAGACGGCGCTCCTGCTAGCGAGGAAAGACGCCCATCTCGGTATCAAGCCGCCCAGGAGGACGAATTGGCGCTTTGCTCGCTGCCGGCCCGCTGGGCGTTCACGGAGAGCCTGGCTCGGTGAGGAGCTTTTCGATGACGTTGCCGAGCTTGGCGCCGAGGTCCTCGGAGCCGATGAAGCCTTGGTGGCGGAGGCGGATGCGCCCACCGCGGTCGAGGACGACAAGAGCTGGAAGCCTGGAAATGGAAAACGTGCGTTGAGCGCTGCCGGCCGTGTCGTACGCGGCGGTTAGACGGTAGCCCCCTTGGCGCAAGAACTGTCGCGCCTGCTCCGGCGTGTCGCCCGCCTCCTCTGGATTGTCACCGCGAGCCGTATCGACGGCGTAGAAAGCAACGCCGGGGCGTCGCTCAAACCGCTGGCGGATTCGTTCCAGCTCGGGAAGCTCGCGGCGGCATGGCACGCACCACGTAGCCCAGAAGTCCAGAACCACGACCTCGCCTCGCATCTGCGGCGTCGAGGTCGTTCCCCCCTCGAGCAGCGTGAACAGAAACGGCGGCGCAGGCTCGTGGAGCTCCTCGCTGGCGATGAAGGAAGTGACGAACCGGGGAACGAGGACTACGAGGACGACGTTGACGCCGACGAGCGGCAGCAGAAACGCCAGCCGGCGCCGGTTCCTCGAGAGCCCGCTCCGCGCGACAGAGAGCCCGAGAAGCGAAAAGATCGTCGCCACGAGCGGAAAGGCGTAGAGCAGCAGCGAGCGGGCCGAAACGAAACGCAGGACAACCGCGAAGAGAGGCAAGTTGAGAAGGACGAGGACCTGCCACGACGGCAGCGTGCTCGCTCGTCCTCGCCAAAGGCCCAGCACGCCGGCCACAACGGAGAGCGAAGGGAAGAGCAGGTACACCAGCGTCTGGCTCTGGAGCAGGCTCCACGCTCCCCAGAAGCCGACCGCGACGAGGGGCAGGCCACTCGCCAGCTCGAAAAGCAGCTTCAGGAATCTCCTCAAGGCCGGAACCTCCTCCGCAAGAGTCGGCGGTGCGACCCAACCTACGGTCCGGCACCCAGGCAAGTTTCACGGTTTGTGGTGGAGGACGGCTGGAGTCTCTCGCCGGCCCGTGTCCGAATCTCCTTCGCGATGACGGAGCGGCGCTCGCTCCCCGCTTTGCAGGCCAGGTGGTACGATCACGCAGGAGGCCATCATGGAAATTCACGACCTGGTGATCGAGATGAAGCTGCTCGAGCGCTGCCTGACCCTGTACGAAGAGAAGTACGGGGTCTTGAGCGAAGACTTCTATGCCGCTCTGACCTCTGGACAGCTCGCGCGCTACGACGAGTTCGACGAGACTCGGGCAGATTTCAGCCGCTGGAAGGGGATTCACGAAACCTGGGTGCGGCGAAAGCAGGCGTACACCGAGCAACTGCAGCAGCGCGACCTCGCCAAGGCTCTCCGGTTTCAACCCGCCTATTGAGGATGACCGGCTCTCCTCTGCAGTCGCTTCACGACTACAGTGAACTGGTCGCCGCTCTCCTCGCCCGCCTTCGGCGACTCCATCGCCGACCGCTGTGCATCCCCAAAGAAACTAGTTGACAACGATCGCATTGACCCATATACGCAGCAGGTTGAAATACGGTACCGGCTGTGTGTAGATCGCCATTGGATCGTTAATGTACAAGACCGGCATGGGACCCTGGGGAGTTGGCACGAACGACATCCCACGCAGGACTACGACATGAGTCGTTCCGGGGCCAGACATTACCTGAAGAATGACCGGCCTGTTCGCTGCGAGCGTGTTGTAAAGGGTGAAGGGATCTGTTGGAGGGGCGAGTGAGGATGCGTGCCGTCCAAACCGACCGATGAGAAATTGGATCTGCTGCACGCTTCCTGTCCGTACGCAGGCTGGATTGCCTGAGCAACATACCTCCGGCGGAGCATTGTTCGCCATAGCGACAAGCGCGCACTGCGGAGGCGTTTGCTGAAGCCCGACAGAGGCAAGAATGATCTGTTGGGCGACGGCGGCCCAGCACCACTCAGGTGTCTCCTGCGGGATATTCTGGATGGGAATATCGACTGGTGACGGGTACTGAGAAAAGGCACTGGCACTGACAAACAAGCTTGTCATGAAAACCAGAGCCATCGTTCTCCAGCTCTTAGTCATGGATCGGCCTCCGCGCTCATATAGTCGCTTAGTGATGCGTGAGTATTCATCCAGCCCGTACCGCCTATGACGCTGTAGACGGACGGGAGCCGGCTTTTCCAACGAATGCCGGGATCATCGATGATATTATAATCATGTTCAGCCTCGCCATGTCGAGGAGCGCTTGGTAGTGGGGGCCATAGTATGTTCCTGGCCCACCGGAAGCCCCTGCCCGCAGCTCCGCACCACCCGTGAGCCCGCGGCTGGGCGCCTCGGGCAACGTTCTTGCGGGGAGCACGAGTAGCCTACCGGGTCGGCTCGGGCCGCCGGCGAGCTAGGTTGTTCCAGGACGCGCTGTTGACTGTCGCATAATCTCCCTCCACCTCTCGGCCTTCTTATCTTCAACGTCTTCCCGAACAATCCCCACCAGGTATGCGATGCCATTGTCCGCGCTGCCGAAGTAGGCTGCGGCGGTGCCCAAGGTGACGCTGTAGGTGCAGAGCGTGGCCTGCGCGTCATCAAGGAAGGCAGCGGCCGTAAACGTCAGCTCGTCGTCGGTCCAGACCCGCACCAGATATTCCCTGTTCTCGAATCTGAATTCCTCCGTCCGTACCAGTCTCATTGATCCAGTCTCCGTTGCACTACCCACGGAGCATCATCGCCCGAGGTGAGGGATATCTCCCTCTCGTGGGTTGCTGGAACAGTAGCATCGCTTGCGCAATATAGAGAAGTCGGCTACCTCTATGCCTGCGCTGCCTTCAGCAGATCGCTCATCGACCACGACTTCCGGGTGAGGCCGGCCGCCATCGTCGGGGTCATGCGGATGCTCTTGTGCATCCGGCAGAAGTTGTAGTACGCGAAGAAGAGCGCCAGGGCAGCGCGCAAGTTCGCCCGCTTCCGGCAGCGGGGTCATCCGGCGCAGGTGGTCGCGCAGCGCCCAGTTGTGTTGCTCGGCGTGTGACGTGCAGATCCGGTCCTAGGCGGGCTAGGAGGCCCTGCACGCTTATCTTCTCGGCGCCTATGAGGCGCGGCGGCGCGTAACGCCGGCCCTCTTCACCTCCCTCGCTGCCGAATTCCTTCACCAGCTGCGCGTAGTCTACTTGAGCGTCGAAGTTGTACTCGACGGCATCCCGGCACACGAAGCCGCGGAGTGCGCTTCTCGTCAACGCTCGGCTAGCATCGATCGAAGGCCCTGTGCGAGCCTCTGCAGCGAGGGACAGCGTTCGAGGGCCACGGCGAGGTCGACTTTGGCAGCGAAGGCGGGCTGGTCGTCTGTTTCGAAATAGTGACGGTTTCCCTCCATGTTGGTGCTCAACCGCGCCTTGGCTCCCCGAATCGACTCGGGATTCGGCGGGCTGGCGGCATCCGCACGGATCGCACGCACTCCCCGCAGCGATTCCTTGGCACCGAGAAACCAGGCTTCGAGCTCGCGGGTCGCGGCGGCCACGACAACGGGTAGTGAAGTGGCTTTCACACATTCGGCCCGCATCACTTCTTCGACACGCAGGGGATCGTCATCGTCAGCGTCGAGCACGACGACGATCCCGGTCACCTGTTGGCGGGTTCGCAGCCCTTGCTGAACGGCGCGCTCGATTTCCCCTTTTTTCAGGATCTTCGTGCGATACACCCGAAACGGTTTGGCCACGATGACATGGGGAAGGCCTAGGTGGAGGACAAGCCGCCGCAGGAGGATCGGCAGCCCCGCGACTTCCGATTGTCCTTCGACCAGAGGAAGCAGAGTGGGCAGCACGACCTAGGATGGGACCGGAAGCGGAGGGAAGAGATCGAGCCCCTCGGCGGCCGCGACCGCCTGGTCCGCGTCCTCGTCAAGCTCGTTGATCCGCAGCAACTCGCCTGGGGTGTAGAGACGATCGCGGATCGCCTGGCGGCTTGCCTTCGAGAGGGGAGCCACGATCGTCCGCCCATGGCGCTGACTCACCACTCGAATCTGATCGTCGGAAAGGCCCTTCGCATCGAGGATGTCCGGGCTGTGCGTGGTCACCAAAACCTGCCGGTCGTGCGCCGCGTCCAAGAGGATCTCGGTCACGAGCTGGGCCACCGCAGGGTGAACTGTCGCTTCCGGTTCTTCGACGGCGAGCACAGAAGCTCGGCTTGGCTGGTAGACGGCGAGAAGAAGGCCCAAGAGGCGCAGTGTGCCGTCAGACATTGAGGAACCCAAGAACCAGCCTGGCCTCTCGAGGCCGACGTCCTTGTGGAACTCCAGTAACAGCGGGCCTCCGTCGGTCTCACGCACACCCACAGAGGTGATTCCCTCTACGGCTTTGCTCAGAAGGCGGATGATTCGGGCATGGTCCTCCGGGCTTCTCTCGATGATGGCCTTTAGGACGGAGGCCGCGTTGCTGCCGGCGCGCTCAAGAGATTTCCCGGAATCTTCTTTCCGCAGCGAGCCGACCTGGGTAGGTACAACCGAATAATCGCGAATCGAGCTCAAGAAATCATAGACGGGTCGGAATTCATCGGTAGCCGAAGCGGCGAACAACGCAAGGCGATCGGGCACGAGCTGAGAGCGGATTCCGCTTATCTCGCGCACGAAATGACCTTCTGTTACCTCGAAGACAGCCTCCTCTTCAGAAGGCCGTTCAACACGGCAACGCTCGCGGGAGACGGTAGGTCGATCGGCCCGGCCAAATCGGATTTCGACAGAATAGTCGGCGCGCACTCCGTCCGACAGTTCCAGATCCAATCGCAAGCCGAAGAAGCGATCTTGGATCCTGCTCCAAGGTAGCCATTGAGGGACTAGAGTAGAGCTACTCAATTTCAGGATCTTGTCGATGCCCTCGCTCAGAACCTGTTGGAGAAAGGTCAGGGACTCGACGAAGTTGCTCTTCCCGGCCCCGTTAGGTCCCACGAGCACCGTGAGCGGAGCGAGATCCACCACCGCGCGCTCGATGCTCTTGAAGTTCTGGATCTGGACCTGCCGGATTCGGGGGATCATCGGCGCGAATCGTATCCCAATCCCTCCCCGCTTCACCGGTACGCCGCGGCCTGGATTCCGTAGAGCTCCGCGTACTGGCCGCCTTGGGCGAGGAGGGCTTCGTGGGTTCCCGTCTCTACCACTCGGGCGCCGTCCAGGACGACGATGAAGTCGGCCATTCGCACGGTGCTGAAGCGGTGGGAGACGAGGAGGGTGATGCGGCCGTCGACGGCCGGCTCGCGGGCGGCAGCTGCGGCGCTTCCTCGCGCCGCCGCCGCGTAGCGCTCGAAGAGGGCGTGCTCGGTCTCGGCGTCGAGGGCCGCCGTGGGCTCGTCGAGGACGAGGAGGAGCGGGCGGTCGCGCATGAAGCCGCGCGCGAGCGCCAGCTTCTGCCACTGTCCGAAGCTCAGCTCCGCGCCGCCGGGCCAGGTGGGGCCGAGCTGCGTCTCGAGGCCGGCGGCGAGCTGCTCGACGACGTCCGTGGCGCCGGCGCGCTCGACCGCCGTCGCCACCGCCGGGCCGTCGTCGAGGCGCGGCACGTCGCCGACGCCCACCGTGTGGCCCGCCTTGAGCTCGAAGCGGAAGAAGTCCTGGAAGGCGCCGGCCAGCCG
>DATNKQ010000554.1:0-2738 GCA_035603315.1 Thermoanaerobaculia bacterium | reverse complement strand
GCCGTCGAGCGTGGCCCCCTGGAGCTGCTCGGGCGACATGTACATCGGCGAGCCGACGGCGAAGCCGGTCTGGGTCAGCCGGTTGTCGATGCCAGCCATGCGGGCGATGCCAAAGTCGAGGATCTTGGCGCGGGCGGCGGTGAGGATGACGTTTCCCGGCTTCAGGTCGCGGTGGACGATCCCCAGGGCGTGCGCCTCCTGGAGCCCGGCGGCGATCTCGGTTAGCAAGACCTTCACACGGCCGAGCGGCAGCGGCTTCGCGGGATCGATCAGGCGGTCCAGCCGCTGCCCCTCCAGGAGCTCCATGGTGATGAAGATGCCGCCCTCGAAGCGCCCGAGGTCGAAGACGCGGACGACGTTGGGGTGGGTGATCTTGCGGCAGATCTGGACCTCCCGCAGCAGGCGCTCTTCCTCGATCGCGGAGTCGCCGGCCACCGACAGCAGCGTCTTGATCGCCACCTCCTCGCCGAGCTCGCGGTCGTGGGCCCTGTAGACCCGGCCCATGCCGCCGCGCCCCAGCTCGGCGAGGATGTCGTAGCGCCCGGCAAGCCGCTGGCCCACCGCCGGGCTCCCTGCCGCGAGCGGGCGGGGAACCTGGGCGACCGTCGGCGGCAGAGGTGGACGCGAAGGGAGTGCGGCGGCTTCGGCGCGGGTGGCCTCCGGCGCTGCGGCGAGGCCGGCGAGGCGGCGCTCCGCGTCGCGATAGTCGCGGCGGACCGAGACGAGCTGCCGGTACGAGCTCGCCGCCGCCTCCCGGCTGCCGAGCCCTTCGAGGACCCGGCCCTCCCAGTAGAGCCGCTCGAGTGCGCCGGGGTCGCTGCCGCTCCCGGGCGGCAGCTCTCGCAGCCGGCGAAGAGCGTCGTCGAGCAGACCTTCGTCGACCAGGAGCGGCACCAGGAGGAGGGTCCCTTCCACGAAGCCCGGCCCGCCGGCGGAGATTTGTATCAGCGCCTTGGCGGCCTCCACCCGCTCGCCCAACGCCAGGAGGTGGGTCGCCGCGTCGAGGTGCTGGCCGGCTTTCTGGTACGAGGAGGCAGCCGCGGCGCGGTCCCCCGCCTTGGCGTAGGCGGCTGCCGCGAGCTGCGGCTTGCCGGCAGCGGTGAAGCACCTGGCGGCATCCCTCGGCTGGTCGGCGCGAAGATAGGCTTGGGCAGCCCGCTGCCCCTCGCCGGCGGCCTCCCAGCTGGCGGCGGCCCGTGGCCAGTCGCCCGCGGTCTCGTAGGCGGGGGCGGCCTCCCGCGGCAGCCCCTGGGTCGCCAGGAGATGGGCGGCGTCCAGCGGACGGCCGCAGCGCAGGTAGATCTGCGCCGCCTGCCGGCGGTCGAAATCCGTCTTGGCCAGCAGGCGCAGGGCCTCCTCGGGCTGGCCCATGCGCAGGTAGGCTTCGATCGCCTCGCCGTGCCTGCCAGCCTCTTCCAGCAGCCGCGCGGCCTTCGGGCTGGGCTGCGCATCGCGCAGCAGGTCGGCTCCCTCGGCCCCTTTGCCGAGCTTGCCGAGGATCTCGGCGCGCGCGAGGTCGACCTTGCGCAGGCTCTCCTGGGCCGCCGGATCGCGGCGGGTCCGGCTGTCCTGGCGCAGCCGGTTGGCCTCGAGCTCGAGGACGCGCAGGGCATCCTGCAGCATCCCCGCCCGCCGGTAGTAGAGCGCCGCCTCGGACCAAGCCCGCCCCCGCTCGTAGAGGCGGGCGGCGCGGGAGGGCTGCTGGAGCTTGAGCGCCGACTCGGCAGCCTGCCGGAACGCTTTCGCCAGCTCGAAGAGGGCGATCGCCTCCTTGTGGAAGCCGCTCGTGGCGAGGAGCTCGCCGGCCTGCTGGGCGCCGGCGCCCGCGTAGCCCTCGGGGGTGGCGCCGAGGGTCGCCCGCAGATAGAGATCGATCGCCCGCGGCTCGTCGCCCAGCTCGGCCGCGAGGCGTGCCGCCTGCTCGTAGTCGCCGGCCTTGGCGTACATTTCGAGCGCCTTGTCCTTCTTCCCCTCGCGCACGTAGCTCTGGGCGAGTTTCAGGTGATCGCGCGTGAGGAGCGAGAACAGCCTCGACTTGGGCGCCATGGCGAAGAATCAACCTTCACATCGCAAACGAGCTCGGGAACATGAGAAGTATAGTCTGCCGGGGAGGTCGAGGCTCGATCCCGCCCGCCGGCGGCGTGCGGCGGCCCCTGCGGGGTGCTAAAATAGTGGGCACCGTGGTTTTCCGCGGGCGAAAGGAAGCGGTCATGAGGATCTCCCTCGCCACCCTTCTCCTGGTTCTTCTCGGGCTCCCCGCCTTCGCCGACGACGTCTACCTGACGAACGGGAAGTCCTTCAAGGGCGTCCTCGCCGACTACACCGATTCCCAGGTCCGCATCCGCATGCCCGGCGGCGAGATCCGGCTGCCCAAGGCGAGCGTCGCCAAGGTCGAGACCGGGGACTCGACGTTCGCCGAGTACCTGCACCGCAAGGCGGCGCTGGGGCCAGCCGCCACCGCCGCGGAATGGCTGGAACTGGCCCGCTGGTCGCGGGCTAACGGGTTCGAGCAGGGGATGCACGAGGCGGCGCTCAAGGCGGCGGAGCTCGATCCCGGACAGAAGGGGCTGGCGCCGCTCCTCCGCGCGGCCGGCTACGCGTTCGACCCGCAGCTCGACCGCTGGATCCCCTACGCGGACGAGATGCGCCGCCAGGGGTTCGTCCTCTCGGGCGGCCAGTGGCTCTCGCGCGAGGAGCAGGCCGACCGGCGGCGCCAGCGCGAGGAGCAGGACGCGCGG
>DATNKQ010000551.1:0-5837 GCA_035603315.1 Thermoanaerobaculia bacterium | reverse complement strand
GGACCGCCATGGTAGGTGACCTAGCCGTCGGGGACCTCGCGCCGGGGGACGATCTGCACCCGCCCGCCGTCGTCGTCGAAGACGACCGTCCCCTTGGGAGCGGCCTCGAGCACGGCGAGCGGGCGAGCCGGCTCCTGGGGGGCCGCAGCGGCCGGGCGGACGGCGGCGGTCGAGCCGAGGGCCAGCGCCGCCAGGATGAGTTCTCTCTTCATGGTTCTCCTCTTTCCTCCCCTACTGGACGTTGAGGGCGAAGTCGTCGACGACGAAGGAGGTCTGATCGATGGAGTCTTCCGCCCCCACCAGATAGACGCGGACGGTCTGTCCCTTGTACGCCAGGAGGTTGAAGGATTTCTGGGCGTAGCCGGTGTTGTGGTCCAGGTTGGAGTAGGTGGCAAGGGTGGCGAGCACGGTCCCCGTCGAGCTCTGGACTTGGACCTTCAGGGTGTCGTAGGCGGTCGTCGTCGTGGTCTCGGCGGTGTCGACGTGGAGCCAGAACGTGAGGGTCGCCGAGGCGGCCGTCGACGGGATCGCCACCTGCTGGTAGAGGGTGTCGGTGTGGGTCGTCCCGTAGCCGTCGAGCCAGGCCTTCCACGAGCCGCCGTGGGCGGCCTCGCCGGCCGCGTTGGTGATGACGCTGGTGCTGGCGGTCCAGGAGACGTTGCCCGACTCGAAGCCGGGATTGAGCAGGAGCTGCTGCGAGCCGCCGCCGCTCCCGACCGTGAGGGAGACGGGCGCCGTATGAGTCTTGCCGCCGCCCGTGCCGGTCACCGTGACGCCGTAGGTGCCGGGGGCGGCGGTCCCCGCCGACAGCTTCAAGGTCGACGTGCCGGCGCCGGGCGCGGCGATCGAGGCCGGCGTGAAGGTCGCCGAGGCGCCCGCCGGCAGCCCCGCGGCGGAGAGCGCGACGGCGGAGTTGAAGCCGCCGGAGACCGCCGTCGTCACCGTCGTGTTGGCCGAGCTCCCCGGGGCCGCGGTCACCGCGGACGGCGAGACCGCGAGGGTGAAGTTGGGGTTGCTGCCGGGGTTGAAGAGGACGTCGAGCACCGGGTGGAGCTCGATGCCGTTGGGGGCGACGCCGGTCTGGCCGTGGAGGAAGTCGAACATGCCCACGCCGGTGATCTGCACCGGGATGTTGGCGGTCTGGAAGCTGGTCGTGGGGGTGAACTTGGCGTCGAACTCGGCGCGAGCGTTGGAAATTCCGAAAGCGAAGGGGCTGCCGGTGCCGACGCAGCCGGGGTTGGGGATCTCGACGATCATCGTCTTGCCGGAGCTGTCCGCGAGGACGAGGTGATAGTCCTCGTCGTTCTCCACCTTGTATTCGGTGAGGGTCGCGTTGAGCACCCAGACCGTCGTCTCGTAGGGAGAGACCCGGTTGTTGGAAGGGATGGGGCTGGGCGCCGTCCAACTCCGCATCGTGGCGATGGTGTTCGACGACGTCGACGACAGGTTGACGCGGCCGGCGTCGGCGTCGGTCCCCGTCTTCACCGACCAGCGCTCGACGCCGCAGGCCATCGCCGCGGCGTAGGGGGCGGGGAAGAGGCCGTCCTCGGGCTCGGCCGGCGCCTCCCAGGACCATCCCTCGCCGGCCGGCGAGGACGGGGCGGACGACGCGGACGAGGCGGGGATGAGCAGACAGAGAGCCAGGACTGCGCGCGGCGCACGAACCCTCATGAGGCCTCCTAGATCGAGTCGGTGGGAGATCTGTTCCCACCAAAGAGTGTGCAGGAAGCGGGGCGATGCGCGACGGGATTCGGTCTAGAATCCGGAGATCGGTCCCACGGAATCCATGCGTTGCCGCCTTGCCACGGGTGTACCCGGCGCCGTCGCCGCGCTGTTCCTCGTCTTCCCCCTGGGCGCCGGCGCGGCCCCTTCCGAGCGCGGCTTTCCGCTCATCCAGACCTACTCCCCCACCGAGGCGGAGACCCAGAGCTTCGGGATCGCGCGCGATCCCCGGGGGCTCCTCTACGTCGCCAACCTGAGCGGCGTCGTCGTCTACGACGGCGCCTGGTGGCGGGTGATCCCGGTTGGCAGGACGCGGGAGGCGTTCGCGGTGGCGAGCGACGCGGGCGGCCGGGTGGCGGTGGGCGGCGTCGACGACCTCGGGTATCTCGCTGCGGACGCCCTGGGGTCGCTGCGGTTCGTCTCGCTCCTCGGCCTGCTGCCGCCCGATCTGCGCCAGCTCGGGCAGGTGACGCGGGTCCAGCCGGCCGGCAAAGGGTTCGCCTTCACCACCCGCAAGCTGCTGCTGCTCTGGGACGGCGCCACGCCCGGGAAGATCACCGTCGTCGCCACCTTCCCCGGCGACCGGCCGCTGGTGGCGATCTTCCCGGTGCGCGGCGAGATCTACGTCTGGTGGCGGACGGGGATCTCGCTCTTGGCCGGCGGCCGGCTGGAGCCCGTGCCCGGAGGGGAGGCGTTCCGGGAGCGCGTCGACCTCATCCTCCCCGGCCCCGGCGACCGCGGCCTCCTGGTGTCGGTGCGCGGCAAGGGTCTCTTCCTCCTCGCGGAGGGGAAATCCGCGCCGTTCGCTCCCGAGGCGTCGCGCTGGACTGCCGAGAAGAGACTCCTCGACGGCTGCCGGCTGGCCGACGGCCGCTGGGCACTGGGCTCGATCCTCGGCGGCCTCCTCCTGCTGCGGCCGGACGGCGCGGTCGACCAGGTGATCGACACCTCGGTGGGCCTGCCCGACGATTTCGTCACCGGCGTAGCGGTCGACCGCGAGGGGGCGCTCTGGCTCTCGCTGAATAACGGCCTGGCGCGCCTCGAGGTGGCATCGCCGCTGTCGGTCATCGACGTGCGCTCGGGATTGAAGGGGACGATCTACAGTGTCGCGCGCCACCGCGGCGGTCTCTTCGTGGGGACCCCGGCGGGCGTCTTCACCGTCGCCCCCGCGACCCCAGAGGGAACCGCGCCGGCCTCGCCGGAGTGGGGCCGGCCGGTGCGCATGCGGCCGGTTCCGGGCCTGCCGCCGACGGGCTGGGCGCTGCGGTCGACCGGCGACGGCCTCCTCGTCGGTTCGGCCTTCGGGGCCTATTGGGTGGAAGAGGATGGAGCGGAGCCGCGCGAGCCGCGGCTGATAGCCGGCACCGAGCAGCGCACCACCTTCGTCCTCCAGCCGTCGCGGGTCGATCCCGCGCGGGTCTGGCTGGGGATGCAGGACGGGCTCGGCGCCATCCGCCGCGAGGGGAGGGGGTGGCGCTTCGAGGGGATGGTCCCCGGCCTCACCCACGAGGTGCGGACGATCGTCGAAGGCGCGGGGGGCGTTGTCTGGTGCGGCTCCCAGCTCGATGGGGTGATCGCGGTGACGGCCGGGCCCGGCCAGGGACCGGCCGCCGCACGGGCGCGCCGCCTGGGACCCGACGGAGGCGTCTCCCTCTACCGCGTCGGCGGCCGCATCCTGGCGGCCACCGGCGAGGAGGTCCTGCGCCTCGACGAGAGCCGCGGCACGCTGGTCAAGGACCCGGCCCTCGCGCCCTATGGCCGCGACGGCGTCACCCATCTCGCCGAGGATGCCGCCGGCAACCTGTGGATGAACACCTTTCCCGTCTCGGTGGCGCCGCGCCGGCGGGGCGGCGCCGCCGGCGGGTGGGAGTGGGAGCGCGAGGCGCGGCCGCTCGTCGAGGTGCCGGCGCGCAGCATCGAGGTGATCCTCGCCGAGGCGGACGGGGTGGTCTGGCTGGGGGGCGAGAAGGGCCTCTACCGCTACGCCGGCGGACGGCGCGGAGCCGGAGGAGCCGGAGGAGCCGGCGGCGAGACAGGCGCGGACGCGGCACTGCCGGCGCCGCACCTCTCGCGCCTGGCGATCGGCGGCAGCGGCCCGGGAGCGGCCGGCGGCGCCGGCGGCCTCCTCTTCGGCGGCGCGCCCGGAGCGGCGCCGCCCAAGCCGGAGCTGCCGCCCGACGTGCGGCGCCTGCGGATCGAGTTCGCCCCGCTGGCCTTTCGCGCCGGCCTGCGCTACCAGACGCGGCTGGAACCGGTGGATTCCGGCTGGAGCGCCCCCTCCCCGGAGCCCTTCGCCGAGCTCACCCGCCTGCCGCCGGGCGGCTATACCTTCCGCGTCCGCACCGTCGGACCCAACCGCGAGCAGGGGCGCGAAACTGCCTGGTCGTTCCGCGTGCGGCCACCCTGGTACGAGACGCCGTGGGCCTTCGTGCTGTGGATCGGGGCGGCGATCGGCGGCCTCCGCGGCTACGCCGGGCTGCGCAGCCGCGCCCTCCACCAACGGGCCGCGCGCCTGGAGTCGCGGGTCGCCGAGCAGACCGTCGAGCTCACCAAGACCGTCGACGAGCTACGCCACGCCCAGGTGGAGCTGCAGTCGGCGAACTCCCGCCTCGAGGAGCTGTCGCTCCAGGACGACCTGACCGGCATCGCCAACCGCCGCTGCCTGCAGCAGCAGCTCGCCGAGGAGTGGAGCCGCGCCCGCCGCCACCGCCTGCCGATCGGCTTCATCCTCCTGGACCTCGACCACTTCAAGCTGCTCAACGACACCCTGGGCCATCCCACCGGCGACCAGTGCCTGCAGCAGGTCGCCCGCTACCTCGCCGCCACCGTGCGGCGGACCGGCGACCTGGTGGCCCGCTACGGCGGCGAGGAGTTCGCCGTCCTCCTCCCCGCGACCGACCTGGCCGGCGCCCTCCAGGTGGCCGAGCAGCTCCGGGAGGGCCTGGAGAGCCTGGCGCTCCCAGCCGCCGGCGACCGCATCACCGCCAGCTTCGGCGTCGCCGCCCTCGTCCCCGCCCCCGACCAGCGACTCGAAGCCCTCGTCGAAGCCGCAGACCTCGCCCTCTACCGCGCCAAGACCGAAGGCCGGAACCGGGTCCGCGCCGGTGCCGGCGGGGCGGCAAACGCCGCTACGCCGCCGAGCTGAAACAGAGCTGACTCTTTAGATCCGAGTTGACATCGGCCGTCGATGGAATCCGGCTCAGGACGGCGCCCGCGGCTCCTGACACACCCCAGACATGGGTGAATCGCTCGCCTCACCGACAACAACGGCCACCGCCGGAGAGCTTTTCATTGGTGCCGCCAGGGGACCGGACGCAACCTGACGCGGGACGGGACGTAGAAGCGAGGGAGGATTTCTCAAGGGCATGCGCAGGATCGCCATCGTGGGAGCGGGGCAGGCCGGCCTCCAGCTCGGCTTCGGCCTGCTGCAGGCGGGTTGCGAGGTGACGCTCTACGCCGAGCGCTCGGCCGAGCAGGTGCTCGCCGGCAGGGTCCCGGCAACCTCCTTCATGTTCGACCGCGCCCTCTCCTACGAGCGGGAGCTGGGGCTCAACTTCTGGGACGGCGAGGTCGCCTGGGGCGAGGGGGTTCACCTCGACTTCAGCCCCGCGCCGCGCCAGCGCCTGCTGCAGGTCGAGGGGCGCTTCGCCGTGCACGGGCAGGCCATCGACCAGCGTCTGAAGTTCGCGCGCTGGATGCCGGAATTCGCGCGCCGCGGCGGGCGGCTGGTGGTGCGGGCGGCAGGCCTCGACGACCTCGAGGAGCTTGCCGCGAGCCATGACCTGGTCTGCGTGGCGGCAGGCAAGGGAGACCTCGCGCAGCTCTTCGAACGCGACCCCCGGCGGAGCGCCTACTCCGCGCCTCAGCGCAACCTCGCCCTCGTCACCGTGCGCGGTCTCGCGCCGTGGACCGACATCCCCTTCCACCCGGTCAAGTTCACCTTCACGGCGACCGACGGCGAGATCTTCTGGGTCCCCTTCCACGACAAGACCGTGGGGCCCTGCTACAGCATCCTGTTCGAGAACCGGATCGGCAAGGGGATGGACCGCTTCGGCCGGGCGGCTACGGGTGAGGAGATGCTCGCCATCGCCCGCCAGGTCCTCGCCGAGTTCGCC
>DATNKQ010000540.1:0-4812 GCA_035603315.1 Thermoanaerobaculia bacterium | reverse complement strand
GGTGACGTATTTGGCCATTGCCTGTAATGCGCTCGCCGCCGTTCTGGCCGCGATCACCGTTGCGATTTACATATTCGGTTACACACCGTTGAAACGCACCAGCACGGCGAACACCGCCGTCGGCGCGATTCCCGGCGCCATCCCGCCCGTGATCGGCTGGGTGGCCGGCGGCGGCAGCCTCACCGACGCGGGGGCCGTCGTCCTCTTCGGCATCCTCTTCCTCTGGCAGATGCCGCACTTCCTGGCCATCGCCTGGCTCTGCCGCGCCGACTACGCCGCCGCCGGCTTCCCCATGCTCACCGTGCGCGATCCGCAGGGGACGCGGACGGCGCGGCAGGCGATCCTCTACGGCGCGGCCCTGGTGCCGGTGAGCCTGCTGCCGGCGGCCCTTGGCGTTCTCGGGAGCGTCTATCTCGCCGGCGCCCTGGCGCTGAGCCTCGCCTACCTGGGTTTCGGCTTCGCCTTCGCCCGCAATCGTTCGACCCCTCGGGCCCGCGGCCTGATGCTGGCGTCGATCGCCTATCTGCCGGTCCTCCTCATCCTCATGCTCCTGGACCGCGTGGTCCACTAGGAGCGGTCGGGACGCGCCTTGGTCGCCCTGGCCGCCACCTCAGCCGATGCGCGCCCCGCCTCCGCGGCCGGCGCCGAGCCCGCCGTCGAGGCCGCCGGCGTCGAGTTCTCCTACAAGGGGAGGAAGGCGCTCTCGGGGATCGACTTCCGGGTGGCGCCGGGAGAGATCTTCGGCTTCCTGGGACCCAACGGCGGCGGCAAGACGACGCTCTTCCGCATCCTCGCCACCCTCGCCCGGCCGGAGCGGGGGACGGTGCGCGTCTTCGGCTCCGATCTGGCCGACGCGGCGGGGCTCGTCCGCCTCCGCCGCGACTTGGGGGTTGTCTTCCAGTCGCCGAGCTTGGACCTCCAGCTCACGGTGCGCGAGAACCTGGTCCACCAGGGGTATCTCTACGGCCTGCGCGGAGCCGACCTCGCGGCCCGCGTGGGGAAGGCGCTGGCGCGCTTCGGCATCGCCGACCGCGCGGGCGAGCGGGCAAAGAAGCTCTCCGGCGGGCTCCGGCGGCGGGCCGAGATCGCCAAGGCCCTCCTCCACGGCCCCCGCCTGCTGCTCCTCGACGAGCCGTCGACCGGGCTCGACCCCGGGGCGCGGCGCGACCTCTCCCGCACGCTCGACGGCCTGCGCCGCGAGGGGGTGACGGTGCTCTTGACCACCCACTTCATGGAAGAGGGGGACCGCTGCGACCGGCTGGCGCTCCTGGACGGCGGGCGGATCGTCGCCGAGGGGTCGCCGGCGGCGCTCAAGGAGGAGATCGGCGGCGACGTGGTGATCCTCACCGGGCCGGACCCCGAGGCCCTGGCGCGCGACCTCGCGGCGCGCTACCCTGAGCTCTCGCCCGCCGTGCGCGACGGCGCCGTGCGCTTCGAGCGCGAGCGGGCGCACGAGTTCGTCGCGCGGCTGGTCGAGACCCTGCCCGGCCGCATCGAGGCGGTGTCGGTGGCGCGGCCGACGCTCGAGGACGTCTTCCTCCGCCGCACCGGGCGCGCGCTTGGCGCGGCGGACGCCGAGGACGCGGATGGCTCGGAGCGCGAGCTGGCGGCGGGGGAGTCGCCGTGAGCCCGCTCGCGGTCCTCACCCTCTGGCGGCGCGAGCTGCAGCGCTTCTTCCGCCAGCCCAGCCGGGTGGCGGGCGCCGCCGGCACCCCGCTCGTCTTCTGGCTGTTCATGGGCAGCGGCCTCTCGGGCTCGTTTCGCCTCCCCGGCGCCGCCGGCGTCTCCTACCTCCAGTTCTTCTTCCCCGGCACCATCGTCCTCGTGCTCCTCTTCGCGGCCATCTTCTCGACCATCTCGGTCATCGAGGACCGCCACGAGGGGTTCCTGCAGGGGGTGCTGGTGGCTCCGGTGTCGCGCGGGGCGATCGTCGCCGGCAAGGTCCTGGGCGGCGCTACGCTGGCCTGGATCCAGGCGGTGGTCTTCCTCGCCCTGGCGCCGCTCTCGGGGATCCACCTCACCCTGCGGTCGGCGCTGGAGGCCGCTGGGGTGCTCGCCATCCTGGCCGTTTCCCTGACCGCCATCGGCTTCGGCTTCGCCTGGAAGGTCGACTCGGTGCAGGGCTTCCACGCGGTGATGAACGTCGTCCTGCTGCCCATGTGGCTGCTCTCGGGAGCCTTCTTCCCGCTGGCCGGGGCGCCGCGCTGGCTCGCCGCGCTGATGCGGATCGATCCCCTGACCTACGGCGTCGAGGCGCTCCGCGGCGTGCTCTACGCCGCGCCGGTGGCGGCGGCGGTCGCCATCACTGCCGCCGTCGCCCTGGCGGCCTACGCCTGCGACCTCGCCGTCACCCGCGGCGGGAGAGTGGATTGACGGCAGACCCGGCGCACGGGCGGGTCCCCCTGGTGCGGGGCCTGCTCTGGGGGCTCCTGGTGGCGGCGCTGGTGGGGGTGGGGATGGTGGCGGCCTGGAGCCGCTTCCACCGCCCGGAGCCGCCGCCGGTCCTCGGCCGGGTGCCGGCCTTCAGCCTCACCAACCGCGACGGCCGCACGGTGACGGCGGCCGACCTGGCGGGCGCTCCCTGGATCGCCGACTTCATCTTCACCCGCTGCGCCGCCTCCTGCCCGATGATGACTGCGCGCATGACGCGCCTCGACCGCGCGCTGCCGGCCGCGCCGCCCATCCACCTGGTCTCCTTCACCGTCGATCCCGCCCACGACACCCCGGAGGTGCTGGCGCGCTACGCAGCCCGCCAGGGCGCGCCGCCGCGCTGGCTCTTCCTCACCGGTCCGGCCGACCGCCTCCTCGACCTCTCCCGCCGGGGGTTCAAGCTCGCCGTCGGGCCGGCGCCGGCGGCCGGCGCCGCTCCCGCGGACGACGCGCTCGTCCATAGCACCCGCTTCGTGCTGGTCGACGGCGGTGGCGGGATCCGCGGCTACTACGACGGTTTCGACGAGGAGGCGATGGCCAGGCTGGAGAAGGACCTGGAGGCGCTGCAGCTCACCTCACGGTGACGGCGTAGCTCTCGCGCGGGACGCGCTTGCCGCTCTCGGTGCCGAAGAGCTGGACGGTGTACTCGCCCGGATGGAGAACCTGGCGGTCGAGGGTGATCGTGTAGTCGCCGTCGGGGTCGCGGACGAGGCCGGCGGCATGGGCGACGAGAACGCCGTCGGCGTCCGCGATCTCGACGTCGCGCTGCCCGCGGTCGGCGCTTTCGGCGGCATGAAGGATGAGGGTGGCGGACCGCGAGCTCGCCGGCATCTCGACGACGTTCCCGGACGGGCGCGGCGCGCCGCGCAGGACGTTGCCGCCGACCGGCTGGAGATCGACGATGACGGTGTTGACCTGCGCGGTCTCCAGATGAGCTGGGGCCTCGGTGCCTTCCGGCTCGGGCGCTCCCCGCATCGCCGGTGGCGCCGCGGCCAGCCGCTCGGCCAGCGAGCTCGCGCGCTGGGCGGTGTAGATCCAGCCGCCGGCGGCGACCAGGCCGACGAGGCTCGCCGCCAGGGCGGAGCTGCGCCAGATCCGCATCGGCCGCTCTTTCCGGCTGGCGGCCGACGGCATCAGCGCCACCTCCTCGTGCTCGGCCAGGAGGCGGCTCGCCCGCGCCAGCTCGAGCTCGGCGGAGCACTGGGGGCAGGCCTCCAGGTGCTGCCGCAGGAACGCGGCGTCGGTTTCGGGGGTCTCGTCCGCGGCGTAGGCAACGAGGTCGGCCGTGGGGACGTGGGCGGCGAAGATCTGCGCCGCGGAGCGGGTCTCCGCGCGAGCCGTCCGGCAGCGCTCGCAGCTCGCCAGATGCTCCTCGACCGCCCGCCTCTCCTCGGCCGAAAGGCTGTCGTTCAAGAACCAGGGCATGAGCTCGATCGCTTCTTCGCAGTTCACTCGCATCCCCTCCTTCCGCAAGGATAGGCGCCGGGCTCTATCCGCGCGTTACGCCGGACCCGGGGCGGCGACGCCGGTCAGGAGCTCGGCGCGGACCGCCGTCGCCCGCTCGCGGCAGCGCAGGACGCGCACGCGGAGGGTCCCCTCCGCCACCCCCAGTTGGGCGCTCATCTCGCGATAGCTCAAGCCGGCCAGGACCATGCGCCAGAGCTCGCGGCATTCGAGGGGCACCTTGGCGAGGACGCGGAGCATCAAATCCTTGACCTCGGAGCGCGTCGCCGCCGTGCTGCCCGGCGCCTGCAAACCGGCGTAGGGCGCGGGGTCGTCGCCCTCGTTCTCGGAGTCGAGCTCCGCCCACCTCACCCGCCCGTCGGCGCGGATCTGGTCGAGGCAGGTATGGCTGACCACCCGCCAGAGATAGGTCTTGAAGGTCGACTCGCCGCGAAACTTCCCCTGCTGGAGGAGGCGGGTGATCTCCAGGCGGATGTCCTGGAGCACGTCCTCCCAGCGGGTCGAGAGCCGCCGCTGATAGGGATAGGCGGCGCGCGCGATCCAGCGGTCGACCGTCCCCACCGCGTCCCGTTCCCCCTTGAGGAAGCGGGACACCACCTCTGCGTCGTCCCCGTTCATGTCGGTTTCTCGCTCCGATGCTGACGGACGGCCGCCGGGGAGTCAAGGCTCGGGCTAGAATGGGCGCGCTCCGGGATCGGCATCCCAGCGGGAGGAATCCGGCCATCGCGTCCCATCGGGAGGAGCCCCTCATCGCGCCCCGAGCTCGTCGTCGCAACCCCGCCGTCATCGAGATCGTCCTGTTCCTCTCCCTCGCTTTCGGCGCGGGCGGATGCGGCCGTCCGTCGGCCACGCCAGGCCGCTCCGCCGCCCCGCCGCGGCCGGCCTGGGGGGCGGCTCCGGCACCGGGGTCGGCGGTCG